>JANYDX010000072.1 GCA_025363395.1 Verrucomicrobiota bacterium | reverse complement strand
TAATAGGTTACTCCTGGTCGCAATCGCCACCGGGCGCATCCCCGCCGGCAGGCCAACCCGAATATCCCGGGGGCCGGAAATTGACCCCAGCACAGCGGTCGGGCTTTTCTGATGTGCGCTGCCACGAAAATCTCCGTGCCTTTTGAGTGAAGCTTTGTTCACTGGCCCTCCCCATGCGCCAGCCGACTTCCGATCTCCGCATCCGCACCGCCCGGCCGCTGCTCTCCCCGGCCATTCTAGAGGAAGACCTGCCGCTGGACGAATCCGGCGCGGCCCGCGTGGACACCGCCCGGCGCGCGATCAGCGACATCCTCAATGGACGAGACGACCGGCTGCTCGCCATCGTGGGTCCGTGCTCGATTCACGATCCGGCGGCGGCCTTGGAATATGCGCGCAAGCTCAAGCCGGTGGCCGACCACTTCGCCCGCGATCTGCTCGTTATCATGCGGGTCTACTTTGAGAAGCCGCGCACGACCGTCGGCTGGAAAGGCCTCATCAACGATCCCCATCTCGACGGCAGCTTTCAGGTCAACCATGGCCTCCGCCTCGCCCGCCAGCTGATGCTCGATATCAACCGCGTGGGTTTGCCCATCGGGACCGAGTTTCTCGATACCACGCTCGGCCAATATTACGCCGATCTTGTCGCGTGGGCAGCGATCGGCGCGCGTACCACCGAAAGCCAGATCCACCGCGAACTCGCTTCGGGGCTTTCCATGTCCGTCGGCTTTAAAAACCGCACGGACGGCGATCTGCAGGTGGCGGTCGACGCCATCGTGTCGGCGCGGCATCCGCATTGTTTTCCCTCGCTCACGCGCGAAGGCGCCCCCGCCGTCCTCGCCACCACCGGCAATCCGGAAGGACATCTGGTGTTGCGCGGCGGCAATCGCTCGGGCCCCAACTACGACCGCAACTCCATTCAAACCGCCACCGCGCTGCTGAAAAAATCCGGTTCGCTTCCAGTAGTCCTGGTCGATTGCAGCCATGGCAACAGTGAAAAGAAGTACGAACGCCAGATCACCGTGGCCGAAGATCTTGCCGCCCAGATCACGGCGGGCGAACATGCCCTCATCGGGACCATGCTGGAAAGCAATCTTGTCGGCGGCAGCCAGAAATACAAAGCCGGCCAGGCGCTCGTTTATGGCCAAAGCATCACTGACGGGTGTCTGTCCTTCGAGGAAACCCTGCCCGTCTTGGAAAAGCTCGCGGCGGCGGCGGCGGCCCGCCGCTCCGCCAAAACATGAGGGGTTTTCGTGCGTGTCCTGATCGCCTTCGACAAATTCAAGGACGCACTCACCGCCCCGCAAGCCTGTGAAGCCGCCGCCCGCGGGTTGCATGTCAAATATCCGGACTGGCAACTCGACTTGTGTCCGCTGACAGACGGCGGCGAAGGTTTTTGCGAAACCCTTGTGCAAACCGCCCGCGGCCGGCTACAGACGACGGCATGTTCCGGGCCACGTGGAGCTTTGATCAAAGCTGTCCTCGGCCAGGTCGATGCCGGCAATTTATGCAAATCTGTGCTCACCCGGCTGCGACTGGAAAAAGGTTCCTCCCTCGCCGTGCTCGAAATGGCTGCGACCAGCGGCCTCGGCCTGTTGTCCACCGAGCTTCGCGATCCGTGGCAAACCAGCAGTTATGGCACGGGCGAACAACTCCATGCCGCCACCCGCGCCGGCTCGGGTGCGATCCTGCTGGGCGTCGGCGGCAGCGCGACCAATGACCTCGGACTCGGCGCGCTGGCGGCGCTCGGATTCAGATTCATCGACCGGAGCGGGGCGACTGTCACTCGGCCAACTCCCGTAACCTGGGAGACAATCGTGCAGATTGACCCGCGCGGTGCCATGCAACTTCCTCCCGTCTTCATCGCCTGCGATGTGACCAATCCGTTACTTGGTCCGACGGGCGCCACCGTCACGTTCGGCCCGCAAAAGGGCCTGCGATCAGCCGAGATTCCCCGCCTTGAAAAAGAGATGGCGCGAATGGCCGGACTACTTGGTGAGGCTTGCGGTAAACCACCCTCGTTGGCCAACACGCCCGGCGCGGGTGCGGCCGGAGGCATCGCATTCGGCCTGATGACCGCGTATGGGACAGAACTCACAGCCGGTTTCGATCTGGTCTCCGACTGGCTCGGGTTGCCGGCCCGCGTCGTTGCCGCGGACCTCGTCCTGACCGGGGAAGGCCGGTTCGATCTCACTTCGCTGGGCGGTAAAGGGCCCGGCTCGCTCGTGGCCGCGGCCCGCCGTGCCGGCAAGGCCGCTCATATTTTTGCCGGGTGCCTCGATTTGCCTGCCAATCACCCCGGACTGGACGGAATCGCCACGCACGCGATCACCCCGGCCACGCTGTCGTTGACTGATGCCCTGCCGCGCACCGCTGAGTTATTGACTGAGGCCGTGGCCGGAATTTTTTGAATAGCGCGAAACTGCTGAAATGAGCAACGATTCTCCTCGCAAACCGGGCCGGGCATTTTCAAAAATCCCTTCACATGTCCCGCCGGTCACTTGTGAGCCTCTCCCTTGGCACCATCGCCGCCAGTGTTCTGGTGCTGGTCATTGTGCTGGGCTGCACCAGTAAAACGGACAAGGTCGCCGAGAAAAGCTCCAAACCCGCCGCTCCGGTGGCGGCTGCGCCGGTCGTCCCGCCCCCACCCCCGCCCTTGGCGCCAGCGGAAAAGCTTCCACCCGTCATGCTCGGCATCGACGTGCTGGAGGCGGAAAAATTCGCCGCGATCGCCGGAAAAAAAATCGGCCTGCTCACCCACCCGCCCGGGGTTAACCGGCGCGGAGAAAGCACGATTGACGTGATCCGGCGCGCCCCGAACGCAAAACTGGTCGCACTCTTCGCTCCCGAACACGGCCTGTGGGGCATAGACAAGGCCGGCGACAATTTTGCCGACACCATCGACAAGCGCACCGGGCTGCCGGTCTATTCGCTGCACGGCAAGTCGCGCAAACCCACCAAGGAGATGCTTCGGGGCTTGGATGCGCTCGTCATTGATTTGCAGGACATCGGCACGCGCTCCTACACATTCATCAGCTGCATGCGCTGGACCATGGAGGCCTGCTTTGAAAATGGCGTGGAAGTCATCATCCTCGACCGGCCGAATCCGCTCGGCGGACTCAAGGTGGACGGCCCGCCCCTCGACTCGGAATTCATGAGCTACGTCGGCGCCTTTCGCGTGCCGTATGTCCACGGCTTGACGATGGGCGAATTCGCCCGGATGGCGAAAGCGGCCCCGGGCGTCCTGGCCCTCTCTGAAAAAATTCGCGACAAGGGCCGTCTCACCGTGGTGCCGATGCGCGGTTGGACCCGCTCGATGCGCTGGCCGGATACCGAATTAAAATGGGTCGCGACGTCTCCGTTTGTCCAGGACTACGCTGCGGTGGTGGGCTACGCGATGACCGGCCTGGGTACGGAACTCGGCGGCTGGACCTGGGGCATCGGCATCAATCATCCCTTTCGCGGCATCGGCTTTCCGAAGAAAACCCCCGAGGAAATCATCAAGGAACTCGAGCAATACAAAATCCCGGGCATCAAGCTCCTCAAGGCGCAGGGCATCGCCCGCGATGGCAAGATCATCAGCGGAGTTTATGTGGAGATCGTGGACTATGAGTCCTGGCGGCCGACCGAACTGTCGTTTTACATGATGAAGACGGCGGCAAAATGGAGCACGCCCAACCCGTTCACTATCGCGCCAAGCGAGCGCGCCAGCATGTTCAACAAACTTGTCGGCTCAAGCGCCTGGTGGACCGCCATCCGTCGCGAAGGCGCCCGGGTGGATGTGGCATCTTTCCTCAACAACTGGCAGACGCGCGACGCCATCTACCAGCAGCAGAGCAGAAAATACTGGCTGTACCAGTAGGCCGGTGGAGTTACTTCCATGCGCCGGCTCACTTCATGAATAAGCGCGCCGTACTTCTCGCTCTGTCACTCGCAGCCAACGCCGCACTCGTCGCTACCTTTTACTTTCGTCCGAGCACCTCGCACTCCACTGCCAGCGAATCCACGACCACCACCACGGTTGCAAAAAAGGAGTCCGGCCAATCTAGCTCAGTCGAGATCGCCACCCTCGACACCGGGAACTTGACCGAGCTCAAGAACGCCGGCGTGCCCGACAAAGTAGCCCGCAACCTCATCCTCGGACGAGCCTACGCGCGACTCAATGCGACCGAGCGCACTTTGGTAGAACTCAACCCAGCCGATGGCCGCTATTGGGCCCGGCAAAAATATTTTTCCGACTGGAGCAAAGAGACCCGCGTCACCTTAACGAATGCCCGCCGCGAGTTTGCTAATGTACTCCGCGAGCTCGGGGCGGAGAAAACAAACTACGACTGGACCAACTATGGTTTCGAGGCCCTTCCTGCCGTGAAACGCGAGAAGCTTCGCCGCATCCAACAGGACTACGAAGAAATTCGGGACACGATTGATGATAGCGCTGGTGGGGTTCAACTCACCTCGGATCTGGAAAAAGCCCGCCTTCTCTATCAAGAGCAGGAACGTGACATCGCCGCTATCCTTTCACCGGAAGAATGGACCCAGTACGTTTTGCATACTTCCCCCACGTCCCGCAAGATTCGCCATGCCTTTGGCGATGCCATTCAGAACGAGAACGACTACAAGAAAATCTACGCATTACAGGAGGCATACGACAATCAATTCGCCAAGGCTGGGCTTCAATCTTCCGGCTCTTCTCCGGAAATAACCGCCGCTCGTCGCGCAGCTGATCTCAAGCTGCAAGCTGACATCCTGGCCGTGATCGGCGAAGAAAATTTCGCTAACTTCCAGCACAGCTCCGATCAAGAATACAAAGCGCTCACCTCGATCGTAAAGCGACTCAATCTTCCCACCAACACCGCCAACAACATCTATAGTCGGCGTGATGCCTACGCCCTTCAATCACAGCAAATCAACCAGAATACGGCGCTGTCGGTGCAAGATCGCCGAACGCAATTCAACAGCCTGGCCGACACAGCGCGCATCGAACTCCAAGCCACGCTCGGCGCTGAAGGTATGGAAGCTTATACCACACAAACCAACTGGCTCTACCTACTGAAACGGGGAAGCGCCTTTTCAACCGATCCCAAGGGCCACACTACCGTTGGAACCACCGTTTACCCCTTGCCACTTCCCCCCGCCCCTTAAAAAACTGCCCGTACTGCTCGCTCTGTCACTCGCGGCCAACACCGCGCTCGTCGTTACTTTTTGCTTCAATCGCACCGGACTTGAGCGAGGGACCGGTGCGAACCTAGCTTTCCGGTTGGGCGCGGACTCCGCTCCGAGCCGTGCGCCGCCACGATCAACGGCGGGCAGCGAAGTGCCCGCCCTACCCCGGACCAGCACAGCGTCCGTCGCACTTAAGGTCGTGCCCGCCCTACCGGCGAATCCTATTTTCAATCGGCCAAATCAATCGGAACAACGCTGAATTACTTCGCCGTTACCGTGGTCGAAGCACCGCTGTTCTTCACCACCCACGCGTTGTACTCGGCCCGAGGCAGGAATTTGAGCGAGGCCGAGTTGATGCAATACCGCAGGCCGGTCGGCGCCGGGCCATCTTCGAACACATGCCCGAGATGCGCTCCGTCAACATTGCTGTGCACTTCCACGCGGGTCATGCCAAAACTCGAATCCGTCGTCTCACCCACAAAGGCTTTCTCGATCGGCTTCGTGAAGCTCGGCCAGCCGGTGCCGGATTCAAATTTGTCGCGGCTATCGAACAGCGGCGTATCGCTACAGATGGAAAAATAAACGCCGTCCTCATGATTGTTCCAGTAGGCGTTCCGGAACGGCGCCTCCGTGCCCTGCTGGCGAGCGACCCGAAATTGATCGGGCGTGAGCAGCGCGCGCCATTCCGCGTCGGTGTGCTTCACGGCGGTTTTGCTCATGTCGATCACCACGCGGGAGGGCAGCCCGCAAGCGGATTTCTCATTGCCCGGGGTGCAGGCGGGCTCGGTGGTTTTAAAGCTCTGGGTTTTCATAGGGTTGTCGGAAGAATTGGCGGCGTCCGCGGCAAACACGGCAACGGCGACCGGCAGGGAAAGGAGAAAAATCGGCCACTTTTTCATGGGAGCAATGGTAGTTGGTTAATACGGATTGGCAAATGGCCCGGATGCCTGCCAACCCCGGTAAGAGTCGCCGTCACGATCCTTATTCCACGCGAATTTTCACCTGGCCGTCGTGAAACTCGTTCACCAGCGGCTGTCCCGGTTTAAGCCCGCGCGCTCGTGCGACGGGCCGTCCTTCCGCATCGCGCACAATGGCGTAACCGCGGTTGAGCACGGATTTCGGACTGGCAGATTCCAGCCGCTTCCACAACGCCAGCAAGTGATGCGACTGCCGCTGCACCCGTTTCTCCGGCGAGGCATTGGTCAGGCGGGATCGCACCACAGCCAGCGAGCCTCGGCGCTGCTGGATCACGGAGCTAAACGCGGCCAGGAGCCGGTTCGAAAGATCATCCATCCGCAGATGATTTTGCTCGATGGCCGCCACCGGCGACAACAGCCGCAGCCGGCTGCGCGCGTGGTCGAGTTTTTCCACCGCACGCTCGACCGCGTCATCCAGGGCGGCGGACAGCATCTGAGCTGCCTGCTTCGCTCGTTCGTTCAGGGCGACATGATTACTCGAGATAAGTTCCGCGGCCCCACTGGGCGTCTCGGCGCGCGCATCCGCGGCAAAATCACACAGCGTGTAATCAATTTCGTGACCCACGGCGGAAATCACCGGGACGGAGCACGCCGCGACCGCGCGCACGAGCGGCTCCTCGTTAAAGGCCCACAAGTCTTCGATGCTGCCACCGCCGCGACCGATGACGAGCAGGTCAAAAATCTTCAGTTCATCGGCCAGTCGCAGCATCTCGACCATTTCAGCCGCGGCGCCGGCACCCTGCACTTTCACTGGCAGCACGATCAGCCGGCCGTTCCAGCCGCGGCGCTGCAGGATACTGATGAAATCCCGCACCGCGGCGCCCGTGGGCGAAGTGATGAAACCAATCGTATCCGGCAGCAGGGGAATCGCTTTTTTCCGGGCGGCGTCAAACACCCCTTCAGCCGCGAGTCGTTGCTTGAGCTGTTCCAATTCCTGCTGCAAGCGGCCGGCCCCGTGTTCGACCAGCGCGCGCACCACCAGCTGATACTGGCCGCGGGTTTCGTAAACACTGACCGCCCCATGGGCCAGAACCTGCAAGCCGTCGCGCAACTCCATTTTCTGGCGCGCTGCGTCGCCGCGGAAGAGTACGCAGGCCAGCTGCGCGCCGGCATCCTTGAGTGAAAAATAAAAATGCCCGCTGGCCTGGGCGCGCAAATTGGAAATCTCTCCGCGCACCCATCCCGGGCGGATGCCGTCTTCCAGCAGTTCCTTCACCTCGCGGGTAAACTCGGTCACGCTCCGCACCTGGCCCGCGTCGTCGAGGAGAAACTCAGCTGGTTTTTTTGCCATAATGCCGCCGGATAAAATGAACGATCAAACCGAGCGCCATCAGGCCGGTGAACCCGAGGAAAGCCACCTTACCTCTGCCGTGCAGGATGGCGTCGCCGAAAACAATGAAGCCCGCGGCGTACAAAATGGAAATCACCCACGAGATCCACATGTAGGTGAAGAAACGGACTTCCGCCAGACCGAGCAAATAGCTTTGCAGGAAAAAAGGCGGACCCGGGGTGATCCGCAGGAGCAGGGTGAGTTCAGTCTGTTCGTCCGCTGCCACCACGGGAATTTTATATTTGGTGCGGCTGATCATTTGCTTCAGCCATGGACGCAGGGCATAGCGCGCCAACCAGTAGGTCAGCGCGAGATTCACGGCGATCGCCACCCCGGCCGCCGCGATGACGCCCGCCAATCCCATTTGCGCTGCGAAGGCTGAAGCGGCCGTCAAGTTGAAAACACTGATCGGAAAGCCCACGGCCGGCAGCACTGCCATCGCGCTGAAAAACGCCAGCGGACCCGCGGCGCGCAGCACGTTGATTCCATCGTCGATGGCGAGGCGCACGCTGAAATCATGAATCTTAAGCCACCAAAAACCCGCCGCAGCCGCGGCAGCCAGCACAATCGCCGCTGCGACCAGTTTCCAAGGGGACGAGCTTTTCTCCATAAGCCGTCACGATGCCCGCGCCCCTTCACGCGCGTCAAGGCCGGAGGCACCCCCGCCGGAGCAAAACAGGCTCGCGCTTATCCTCGGCTGAAGCTGCAATGGCTCCGCCGCGCATGTCTTCTGACCGCCTCCAACCAGCCTTGCTGCTGGCCCGCCCACTAACCATCGCCGGGTTGCTGAGCCTCGCGGTGATTACTTTGTCGGACCGGGGCACGTCGCTGATGTACGCCGCGCCTTGGAGCAATTTATATTGGCTCACCCTTGTGCTGCCACCCGCACTGCTGCTTTTGCGTCTCGGCGGGAAAATCCCCCTGCGGTTTCCCGCCACGTCGTGGCTCATCTGGTTCATCGCGACAGCTGCCACCCTGATCGCCGCGGCGGGTTTCAGCCCCTATCGCGGGCCGTGTCTTTTATGGACCGCGCTGCCCCTTGCCGGTCTGGTGATTTTTCTGCTCGTGCACGACTGGCTGGCTGCCCGGTCGGAAAATCGCAACCGGCTCGCCGGTTTCCAAACCGTGGCGGGCGGCCTGATCATGCTGGCGAGTATTGGATATTGGCTCGTCGATGTGGCCGGGCTGACGCGCACTCAAATTTTTTCCGCGGAACTTTTCGCCATGCGCAATCCCCATCCCTTGGGCCACGCCAATTACACCGCCGGGCTGGCGTTGCTCAGCCTTCCCTGGCTCTTGCGCGCCACTTTTCACCAGCGCGGTCTCGCGCGTTTAGTTGCCCTGGCCGCGACTGGTCTGGGCCTGCTGGCCTTGTTTATGAGCGGAAGCCGCGGTGGTTTGCTCGGACTCGGGGCTCTGGGCGTCGCCGCGATTTTCATGGCGAAACTGAAATGGAAACGTTTCCTGCTTTTCGCCGGTCTCGTCGTGGCCGCGGCGGGATTGCTCGCCGTCGCCAATCCCCGCATCCGCGCCATGTTGGGTCCGCGCGATCCCTCGGCCGAACCCAATATCAGTACCGTGCAACGCGCGGCCATGCTCGACGCGGGCCTGGCCATGGGGATTGCGCGGCCGTTGTTGGGCTGGGGGCCCGGCAGCACCCCACTCGCCTTCCCCCGTTTCCGTCAACAGCTGGAGGGCGGCGCGGAAAATGTCCTGCAGTTGCACAACACTCCTGTTGAAATTCTGGCGGGCACGGGCCTCGCCGGCTGGCTCGCGAGTGTGTTTTTTTTGGGCCTCGCCTACCGCAGCCGGGCCCAAGCGCCGGTCGCCGCCATCACTTTGGCGGGTTATGCGGTGTTCTCGCTGACCGACTATCAACTCGATGTGCCGGTGTTTGTTTTCGCCCTCGCCGTACTCGCCGCCCAACTGGCGCCTCCGGGCCAAGCCCCCGCTTCCTCGCGGCTGCGAATTGGACTCGCACTGACGGCCATCGCCACTGTCATCTTGATCGCCGTGCTGGGCCAGCATGACCCCACGCCTCAGCTCAACACCGAAGCGCTCATCCTCGCCCGCGACCCGACCCAGAGCGCCCAAGCCATCGCGTTGCTCAATCAATCCCTCGCCCTCAACCCCGATCAGGAAATCGCGCACTTCAATTTGGGCTGGCTCCTGGTGGTTCCCGATCCGCCCGGGGCCGAGAAACATTTCCGGGAAGCCATGCGCCTCGTGCCGGATAAAGGTGGGGTTTACTTTGGGATCGGCCTCGCACGATTGAACCAGGGCAATCACACGGGAGCTGCACGAGCATTGGCTTTGGAATGTCTCAATGAGCCCCCATTTCTCGCCTCGCCTTGGTGGAAGGTGCCGGAAATCTCCGCCGAACGCGAAGCGACTGCCGCAATCTTCGCCCAGCTCGCAACTCAAGCTGCGAATACCCGACCGACCGAGGGGTGGGTCAGGCGGCAGGCGCTGCAACTGGCCGGGCTGGCACCTCGGCTCGGGTTGGTCTCGCCCGGTCCGGAAAAAAATTACCGCCGCGAACGCATCGGCTACCCTGTGCTAGTGCGCAATCAGGATATCCCGCCGCCCGTGGACTTGTACGACGTGCGGGAAGACCCGCGATTCGCCGCCAGCGTGCCTTTTCCCCTGCCGCACAAAGGCTGGCTGCCGTCCCCTCTGCTGCACATGCTGCTCGACGACACTTTGCCCTCGGATAAATAAATCACCATGTCGCGCCATGCCGCCAACTCCCTGCGTGAAACCACACTGCCAGCCATCCTGCTGGTCGGCGATGGCGTGGCGGCATTCGCCGGACTCGTGCTGGGCTACCGCTTGCGGTATCATTCCGTGCTCGGGGCGCTGGGCTTGGAAGTGACCGGCGCGCGTTTCGCCGATTATCTGCCGCTGTTGCTGCTCGGCATGCTGTTTCTCATCGCGGCGTTCGCCCAGCAGGGACTTTACGACGGACGGATGCTGCTGCGAAAACAGCAAAACTTGAATCTGCTGGTGCGGGGCACGGCCTACTGGCTCGTGTCGTATCTCGCATTTTCACTGGTCATTAAATTCGATCCGCCGATCTCCCGGCTCTTCGTCGTGCTGGCCGCATTCGCCACGCTGCTGTCACTCTGGCTCTGGCGGGAGATTTTTTATTTCATCCTCACCCGGCCGTCGCTCCTGCCGCGGCTCCAGCGCCGGGTCGCAGTCCTGGGCTGGAATGAAGACGCCCGCGCGCTCACCACTGAAATCAACGCCAAAGCCGGCCATCCCTACAAAGTGGTGGGACATGTCACCTTGCCTGTGGCCGGGACCACGAGCGGCCTCGTCTCGCTCGGTTCCCTCGATGAGCTGCCTGAGATTATCGACCGGCACCGGATCGACGTGCTCATTGCCGCCGATCTCGAACTGCCGCGAGGGGATCTGCAGCGCATTACCGAACAATGCGAACGCGCCTATGTGGAGTGGAAGGTGATGCCCACCGCCTTCCAAATTTTTCTCAGCGGCCTCAGCCTGCAGACCGTGGGCAGCATTCCGGTGCTCGGGGTGGAAGACCTCGCCATCACCCGTTTGCTCAACCGCTGCGCCAAACGTCTGCTCGATGTGCTCGGTGCCGTGATCGGCCTTTTTGTATCCGCACCGTTTATCGCTGTCCTTGGCTTCCTGATCAAAGCCGAGTCACCCCGCGGTCCGGTTTTTTTCCGCCAGATTCGCGTCGGTGCCGCCCACCGTCCCTTTGCGCTTTGGAAGCTGCGGAGCATGCGGCCCGATGCCGACACCACCGATGCCGACAACCAGAGCACCCGGACTGATGATCCCCGCATGCTGCGGATCGGCGCCTTTCTCCGCCGGTGGAATCTCGACGAGATTCCGCAATACTGGAACGTGCTTCGCGGCGACATGAGCCTGGTCGGCCCGCGGCCGGAACGACCGCATCACGTGGAGCAACTCGCCGGACTCATCCCGCATTACCTGCCGCGTCATCTCGTGAAACCCGGCATGACCGGCTGGGCCCAGATCAACGGACTGCGCGGCGCAACTGATCTGGAGAAACGCGTGCGCTATGATATTTACTACATCGAAAACTGGTCGCTGTGGCTCGACTGCCAGATTATTCTCCTGACGTTTGTGCGCTGGAAGAGTCCGAATTAGGATTCTGCCAGTTTCGTTTTTATATTATTGCAGGAGCCCGTTCACACCGGCCGCACCCGGCGATGGCCGCGCCGTCTCGCGCGCAGCAAGGCCACCAGCTTCCACAAGCCAAACATCGCCCGCCATTTCGCGCGGGCCAGCGCGGAGGTTCCGAAATGTTTGAGATAGACATCGCGATTGGCGTCGAAGATCGCCGTCGACATCCGGTCGTAGTCCTTTGCCACACTCTGACCCTTCAGGTGCGTGATCCGCATGCGTCCATCGTAAACAATCCTGTAGCCACCGCGGGCGATGCGAATGCACAGATCGAGATCATCGCCATACATGAAAAAGTTTTCATCGAACTGCCCGATTTTTTCCAACACCTCGCGCCGTGCGAGCAGAAAGGCCCCGTTGATCGCCCCGACCTCGTAAGTTCCATCCACCGGCAGATGGGTCAGATTGTAGCCTGAGAAAAGCGCCGTGCGCGAAAACGCCGACGCGAGTCCGCTGGCCCGGCAAAGTCCGTCCCACAGCGTCGGGATCGAGCGGCGACAGGCCAGATCCATGGACCCGTCGGCGAGTTCAAGCCGCGGGGAAATCAACCCGATCTCCCGCTCGGCCCGCACCCGGCCCACGCAGTACTCGAGCGCGGCGCGGTTGCAAATGGTATCAGGATTCAGAAACAGCACGCACTCGCCCGAGGTGTTACGGTAGCCGAGATTATTCGCCCGGCCAAAGCCGAGATTCGCACCCGGATCGATGCACCGCATCCCCGGATAGTCGCGCCTCATCCACTCCGCCACACCTTCGCCCGGCGAGTTGTTGACGACACAGACCTCGACCGGATGACCGGACAGTTCCGCAGGCAAAGAACCAAGGCAGGCCGGAAGTTCGTCGCGCGATTTATAGGCGACGATGATGATGGAGAGCAGGGGCAGGTCTGTCTTCACGCGATTTCCCTCTAGGTTAACCATTGTTGCAGTTGGTCAAAACGCGCGTTCCAGGAATTGGCCCGGGCCTTTGCCATCCGCCCAGCCCGCGCTGATTCGGAATCCTTCGCGACCGCCGAGGTAATGGCTTCCACCCAGGCATCCTTTCCGGTGGCAAAGCTGAAATGCCCGCCCAATTCCGCCACCAGCTCGGGGAGCGGCGTGGCCACGACCGGACGACCGGTCGCCAGGCACTCATAGGTTTTCGCCGGCATGACCGCTTCGGTATACGCATTGAGCACATAGGGCAGGACCAATACATCCGCCTGTTCCACGAAGCGCCGCAGTTCTTCGTGCGGTTGCTGACCGGGCAGCTCGACATTGGTCGGAAACGTGTGCGGGGTTTTCACCGGTCCAACCAATATCACGCGCCAGCCGGGCCGCATTCGCGCAATACTCTCGATCAAGGCAAAATCCAAATGCTGGCGATGGAGATGTCCGTAATAGAGCAGCGTCAGATGCCCCTCGCGGGATGGCGGACGCATCGGCACCTCGAAGCGTTCGACCAGCGCGCCGTGAGGCAGCTGGACGCAGCGCCGGGCCAGCGGGTTTTTTCGGGCGAACAGCGTGCGGCTGGGCACGAGCGTGAGGTCCGCCCGCTGGAGCAAAGTGCGTTCATCCGCCGCCAGGAATTCGGGAATTCCATCCACCGCCAGCAAGTCGTCCGTGCAATCATACACCAGCCGCTGGTGCGGCACGCGGGCGATCAGATCGAGCGCGGTCCGCGATGCCGAATAATTCAAAATCAGGTCAACCCCCGCCTGCAATGCCGGTTCGCGCCGCACCAGCCGTCGCATTTGCCAGGAATTGAATGCGCAAAAAATCGCATTAGTTGCCGGCAGGACAAATGGCCGCACCAGCCGAAGGCCGGCTGGCACCGGTTTCCCTCCGGAGGTGCCGGACGGATGGCGCCGCAGGGTGCGCCAACGGGCCAGCAGACGCGAAAAATCGGTCAATCGTACCCGGCGGATACCGGGGATCTCACAAAATAAAACCGGCCGCCCGCGGGCAAAGAGCGACGCCATCGTCTGGTGCCGCTGCCAGACGAAGTCCCAGGCGATGTTGGAAATCACCAGGACGATCCCGTTGCGATCAGGAGCGGGCATAAAGCTCCTCCATGGTTACAGGACCGTGCCGAAGCAGACGTCCGAGATAGGCACCGAGATTATCCCATTTGAAACGTCGCCGGGCGGCCCGGGCGGCAGCAGCCCAGCCGGGATGTTCGCGCGCCGCGCGAAAAACCCGGGCGGACTCGCCCGCCACCACTGCCTTGTTTTTCGAAATTTGCCCCCCGTGCACCCGGAACCCCGCCGCCACGGCATTAACAAAATCAAACCGGCGGTTAGTCGCGAGCATCCGTTGAAAATAATCGATGTCCCCCGCCGCGCCAAACGAAGAATCAAAGCCACCGGTCGCAGCCACCGCCGAGCGCCGGAGCAAAGTGCCGGGTTGCGCCAGGGGAACCAGACCGGCCGCGAGCAGCGGACCTAGATCGGCGCCCGCATGAGCAACCGGAATTGCCGCCAGCCTCCGGCCGTGGCGGTCGATCAGGTCCACCTTCCCATAAACCGCCGCCAGATTCGGTGCGCATTCCAGGGCGGCGAGCAACCGGTTCAGGCCTGCCGGAGCGAGCAGATCATCGTCGTTGATCCAGGTGAAAGCATCCCAATCGCTGCCGGCGGCCGACAGTCCTTCGTTGAGCGCGGCATAAAGCCCGGGGCCGGTTTGCGGCACAATCTTTGCGAGCGGCGCCAGCGCCGACAGGGCGGAAATTGCCCCAGCCGGGCAAACAATCACATGGCGCACGCCGGCCTGAATTCCCGCCAAGGACTGTACCATCGCCGGAAAATACGGCGAGCGTCCGAGCGTCGGGGTGAGCACAAGCAGTTTCATGACGCAGGCCGGTCCTTCCGCCAACGATTCAACCATTCGCCGGAGTAGCGACCCATCGGACCGCAACCGAGGGCCAGCCAGTTACCC
>JANYDX010000536.1 GCA_025363395.1 Verrucomicrobiota bacterium | reverse complement strand
GGAACGAGGTTGACGATCTTGCCCTTGACCTTCGTGCCCACGGGGAATTTGCCTTCGATGCTGGCCCAGGGATTCTCCATCTTCTGTTTGAGGCCGAGGCTGACGCGTTCCTTATCCTTGTTCACATCGAGGACCACCACGTCAATATCCTGCCCAACCTTGAGCACTTCCGACGGATGGCCGATGCGGCCCCAGCTCATGTCGGTGATGTGAAGCAAGCCGTCCATGCCGTCGAGATCGATGAACGCACCGAAATCGGTGATGTTCTTGACTATGCCCTTGCGGACCTGGCCGGGTTGCAGTTTCTCGAGGAGATCGCGGCGCTTGTTGACGCGCTGTTCTTCGATGAGCTCGCGACGGGAAAGAACGATGTTCTGACGCTCGTGATTGATCTTGAGAACCTTGAAGTCGTAGGTCTGGCCGACGTATTGATCGAGGTTCTTGGGCGGCTGGATGTCGATGTGCGAGGCGGGAAGGAAGGAGTCGACGCCGATCGAAACGATCAGGCCGCCCTTGACCTTGGCCTTGACGCGGCCGGCAACGACGGCGCCTTCCTGACATTTCTGGAGAATATTTTCCCAGTTCTTCTTTTGTTGGGCCTGCTCGTAAGAGAGGACCGGATTGCCTTCCTTGTCTTCGAGCTTCTCGAGGATGACCTCGATGGCGGAACCAATTTGGAGTTCCCCGAGATCGGAAAACTCATTGGCGGAGATGACGCCTTCAGCTTTGCCGCCGATATCGACGACGACTTCATTGGCGCGGATTTCAGTAATAACGCCCGAGACGATTGAACCTTCCTTCAATTTGTCGAAGGAGCTCTGGGCTAACAGGTCTTGCATTAACGAACTCATGATGACTGTGGTCGGAATGACGGGTGATTGCTCCAAAGCACACGGCTTCCGGCTTGGATCCTTGCGGATCCGCTGGTTGAGGGTTGGACTGTCGAACAAACCGGTGGGAGCAACGCGACAACACCGGCTTGACCTAAGAACGTCGCGTAAGGGGCAAAAACTCCCCTATCCCCCTCACACCGGCAAGCGAAAAATCAGGGTTTCGCCGGGACTTTAATCGAGCCGTTTTCGATTAAAATCTGCTGCAAAGCAGTAAAATAAAGTTCGTACAAACTATGCTGCCGCAAATTCTGCTCACTCACCCCGCCCGGAAAGCTGCCCTCGGTGTTCTCGGAGACCAGCAGTGCCACCGTAGTTTCATTATCTTCAGTTTCGGACATGCGAACCTGCAGGGTGGTCTGCCGGGTATCCCGGATCGCATCGCCGGAGCGGATCGGCGCGTAAGCTTCAATCGTCCCCTGCGCCAGTGAGGTGCGGCCAAGCAACAAACCGACGTTTTTCACGGCCACCTGCCCGGCATTATAGACCACCCGTCGTTCGGCGGCAAATACCCGCGTTTGCGGCGGCACCGTGTCAAACCGCTCATGCACGCGAGAGGACACGGACTCGCAGCCGGACAACCAGGCCAAAGCGCACAGAATAAAAAAAGCGGAGTACTTCATGGTTTGATTCAGACCGGTCACGCCGGCTGTTGTTGCGAGAGACAATGCAAGGTGCCGAGGCCCCAGATCATTTGGTAACAATCAACCGGGATGATTTCCCGACCGGGAAAACAGCCGCCGAGAATGGCGCAGACTTCGGCATCGCGTTTCTTCTGGCGAAACTGAGGCACGAGCACCGCGCCGTTGATGATGAGAAAATTGGCGTAGCTGGCCGGGACCTGCTGACCGCGAAAACCAAACGGCTTCGGCATGGGCAGGGTCACAATATCGAATTTTTTCCCGGCAGGAGTGCGGAAAGCCTTCAGCCGCTCCAGATTTTCCGCCAGCAGTTTGTGGTTCGGATCGCGCTGGTTTGTTTCAATCGCGGTCACAAATCCATCGGGCTTGTAGAAACGGGTGATATCATCGATGTGGCCGTCGGTATCATCGCCGACAATCCCCTCGCCCACCCAGAGAACGGTGTGCACCCCGAGATAATCCCGCAAGTTCTGCTCGATCTGTTCGCGCGTCAGATGGGGGTTTCGGTTTTTGTTCAGCAGACACTGCTCGCTCGTCAGCAACAAGCCGCGGCCATTCACGTCAATGGAGCCACCTTCTAGGACCATGTTGTTTTCAAACCGGCGCAGCTGGAGTTTTTTCGCGATACTCGGCGGGATTTTATTATCGAGGTCGTAGGGCGGATACTTGCCACCCCAGGCATTATGCACCCAATCGGTGACGGCCAGTTCGCCCGTCCGGTCGTTTTTAACAAAAATGGGGCCGTGATCGCGACACCACGCGTCGTTCGTCGGGTGATTGTAGAACTTCACGCTAGCCATGTCCGCCCCAGCCCGAACGCACAATCGTTTCGCCCGCGCCTGCAATCGGGAGGCACAATTGATCCTGACCATTTCAAACCGGCTGATCTGCGCCACGATGCCGGCGAACACCCCGGGAATCGGACGAAACTGTCCGGGCCAAGTCTGAAGGTTGTGCGGCCAGGAAAGCCAGACAGCAGATTGAGGTTCCCACTCGGCCGGCATACGGAAGCCAAGTCGGGAGGGCGTTTTTTTTGCAGCCATGAATCAGTCAATAAAACGCTTCGTAATGTCACCGTACGCGTCGATGCGCCGGTCGCGGAGAAAAGGCCAGTGGGTGCGCGTCACGTCGACTTTATCCAGATCGACCGGTACAAGGAGAATCTCCTCCTGATCAATACTGGCCTTCGCCAGAATTTGTCCGCTGGTGCCGGCCACGAAACTTTGTCCCCAAAACTCCAATCCTTCACCACCGATCGGTTTTTCCGTGCCGATGCGGTTAATGGCCGCGACATAGCAGCCATTCGCCACGGCGTGTCCGCGATGACTGATCTCCCACGCACCGTGCTGATTCGGACCGTACTCCGCCTTTTCCTTCGGATGCCAGCCGATCGCAGTCGGATAAAATAAAATCTCCGCTCCCTGCAAAGCCGTGAGCCGCGCGCCCTCGGGATACCATTGGTCCCAGCAAATCAGCACGCCAATCTTGCCATACTTGGTCTGCCACGCGCGGAAGCCCGTGTCTCCTGGCGTAAAATAGAACTTCTCGTAAAAAAGGGGGTCATCAGGAATGTGCATTTTGCGATAGATCCCCAGCAGCTTACCGTCCGCATCAATGATGACTGCGGTATTATGGTAAAGGCCCGACGAACGTTTTTCGAACAGGGACGCGATGATCACAACCTTGTGTTTCCGGGCGAGTTTCTGAAACGCCACCGTGCTGGGGCCCGGAATCGGCTCGGCGAGTTTAAAATAATCGTGGTCTTCGCTCTGGCAGAAATACTGCGAGCGGAAGAGTTCCTGGGTGCAGATAATCTTCGCTCCCTTGTTCGCCGCTTGGGCAGTCAGCGCGAGGGTTTTCTTCAAATTTTCCGCCGGATTGGCGGAGCAGGCGTGTTGCAAAAGCCCTAAGGTGACTTTCATGGCTACAGATGTTTGGTTGGAGGTCAGACCGCTGGAATCAACATGAGCGAACGCCTCCCACGGCGAATTACAAGGAATCTCTGCCCGAATCGAGCTCGTAGAACTCTTGCGAACAAGGCTTTGACAAACCCCGGTCTAATTGTAAAAGAATAGAAAGGTTCAATTTACCCCCCATAATTACCATGTGTGCAGAACCCCGCCCTCTGATCGTCGCCGTCGAAGACGAACCTGAATTGCTCAACATCATCACCGAGCAGCTCGAAGTAGCCGGTATGCATGTGCAAGCGTACAACCGCTGCGCACCCGCGCTGCGTTTCCTCCAGCACAATTTCGCCAACCTGCTCCTGCTCGATCTCACCCTGCCGGACTTGAATGGCTTCGAAATGCTCAAGGAATTGAAGCAACAGGACATCAATATTCCCGTCATCTTCCTCACCGGAAATTCGATGGAGTCGGACAAGATCAAGGGACTTAACATGGGCGGCGATGACTACATCACCAAGCCTTTCAGCTACCTCGAACTTGTCGCCCGCATCAACGCAGTCCTCCGTCGCGCCGAATCCAACAAGGATTTCAATGTCACCAAGAACGTAAAGACGACCGATGGTCCCTTCCCCTTTCTCGGCGCTCACGTTCATCCAGACCGCCTGGAAATCTCATTTCCTAATGGCAAGATCCACAAGATCGGACGCAAAGAGCTGGGCATCATCGCTTATCTGAATGCCCACGTAAAAGTGGTGATCACGCGCAAGGAATTGATCCATTCCGTCTGGGGCATCCATGCCGATATCCGCAGCCGGTCACTCGATCAGTACATCGTGAAAATCCGCGCCGCGTTCGAGGAAAACGGGCTTTCTCTCGACAGTTTCAAGACGGTTCACGGCATCGGCTACATCTTCGAGCCGGAGAAGACAGCGAGCTGAATGATCCCTGCGCGGCCGGCCATCCACCGGCCTCAAGCCGTCAGATCACAGACCTCGGCCACGCGTCCAAGGGCATCCGCGAGGTGATCGCGGCGCTTGTAGCCGCCAATCATCTTGGACTTACCGTCTTCCAGGCGGTTCAGCAGATTGGTCAGCAACTCCGTATTGTAGGACTGCATCACAAGGTCGATCGCTTTGTCCCGGCCGACCTTATCGGTGATTTTTTTCATCAGCGCTTTGTTGTCCATAAAAAGGGGTTTGTTAAAAATCCACTCTCTCCCGGATCGGCGTAAATTGGCAAGTTTGCTTTGCCCGCGCTCAAAAAAGTTCGGCCTGTCCGCTGTAGCGCTTCTTGGCCTCGGCCAGACTGGATTTCATTTCCAACGAGTCCAACAGGGCAAAGAGCTTGGATTGCTGGACCCCGCCCGGAGGCACCATCGGCAGCGGGGATTCCGCGCGCAGCGTCGTCAGCTTCAAATTCAGGCGCAATGCATCCGCCTGTTGCGCGACCACTTCGCGGAATCGCTCCGGCTTCAACTCGGCCGCATGGGCGATGATTCCTTCCAGCGACTGAAATTCAGTGAACCATTTCACCGCGGTCTTCGGACCGACACCATTCACTCCACGGATATTGTCGGAGGTGTCTCCAATCAGAGCCAGATATTCTGCGATCTGTGCCGGCGGTACTCCGAATTTTTCAATGACACCGGCCACGTCGAGCACACGCCAACCCAGCTTCGGGTTGGCCGTGGGCGGCGGCAGCAGGAGTTTGATCCGCTCATCCACGCATTGGGCAAAATCCTTGTCCGCGCTGACAATCAAAACGTCGTGCCCCGCCCGGGCCAGCTCCCGCGCTTGCGCCGCCAGCAAATCGTCGGACTCGACTCCATCCAGCTCCACTCCCACCAGTCCCATTGCACGCGTCAAATCCTTGATAACCGGGAATTGTTTTTCCAACGGCTCAGGGGTGTCCTTCCGATGCGCTTTGTATTCCGGATGGAGTGCCAAGCGGTCCTGCGATCCACCGAGATCGAAAAACACCAGCATCGACTTCGGTCTTTCGTCATCCATCAGGCGCCAGATCGTCTTGACCCAGCCGTGCAATGCACCCGTGGGAAACCCATCCGTGCGCGTTAACTCCGGCATGCCGTAAAAGGCCCGGAATGCCAGGTTGTAACCATCAAGCAGAAGCCACTTCGCCATGCCGGAGAGACGAAGCGGAAACCCGCCGCACGTAAATCTATTTTCGAGCGCGAATCCGGCAAGATGCCGGCGCGGGAGCTAAAGTCATACGGCGTTGTGCCGATGCTGCGTCAGGTAACTTTCTACCCTTGCAGATCGCCCGAGTCTAAATTTCCCTCGGTTTACTCCCGGTCGCTGGACTCACCCCGCCGCCTCCTGGAACGTCACCCCACTCCATGCCTTATCGGCCAGCATGTTTTCGCAGTGTCCCCGCTGCCTTGAAATTTACCCTGCTGCGACAATTCCTGGTTTTTGTTTTGGGTGCAATCTTGTCGCTACCCCTCACAGGCCAGATTCAACGGGTGGAGGCTGCCTCCGAAGGTTTGCTCGAAGCCGGTGCGCCACCTTTCGCAGTGATCAGCACTGAAGCGCTCGGCCTCAGCTCCCCGGCCACGGATCTGCATCTGATGCCCGACGGTCGCATCCTGCTCTTTGCTTCACGGCAGATCGTGCTGGGCGACGGAGTTCGCTGGGATGTATTCCGGCAGGCGCCCGAAACCAAGACCTTGTCCACCGTAGGCGTCGCCGTGGATCGGGAGGGGAAAATCTTCCTCGGCGTGCCCGGAGGTTTCTCGCGGGTTGAATTTAGGGAGGACGGACTCTGGCGGCTTATCCCCGCTGCACCCTGGCCAACGGCGGAGAGTCCGAGTCGTCCCGTGCCGCGCAATGCCATTGAGGTCGGCAGCGAGTGGTTCTGGCACAGCGGAAGCGGGTCAGTCATCGAGTGGCACCCCGGACAGGCCGCCCGCATCGCCGCGCAAGCCAACATGGTGGAGAATATATTTCCGTTCCAAGGACAGCTGTATCTCAGTGATAGCACCGCGGGTGAACTCTACCGTTTGCAGGGTGAAAAGATGGAGGAAATCGAAACCGGGATGAGCAACTCGGCCGATAGCGGCGTTACCTGCACCCTCCCGTTCGATGGAAATTCACTTTTGGTGGGCACCTACGGCCACGGCTTGCAGTTGTTCGACGGCCGGCGAATGCGACCGCTCCTGCCCAACGGCATTCTCGCTGGCGGATGGCCCATCAACTCCCTTTGCCAGACCGGAGGTCACCTGTACGCCGCCGCAGTGGAAAACTACGGGATCATTTTTTTTGATCATCAGGGCCGCACCATCCAGGTATTGGACCGGTCACTGGATCACCGGTTATCCCGCATTAAGCGCCTGCTGCCCGGACCGGGCGGAGTGATCTGGGCTTTGCTGGACGACGGTTTGCTTCGCGTGGAATTCCCGACCCGGGTTTCCAACTTTGAGCCCATCGTAGGCACCGGGGTGGCGACCGCACATCCTTACCGTTTCAATGGCAAACTCTGGATCATGGCAGACGGAAAAACCAGCCGTGCAGTCTATAATCAGGAAGGAAGACTCACCGAATTGGCCGTGGATTCCCCGGCCGGTCGCTATGTCTTTTCATTTTCCTCGGCGCTGGGAATTCCAATCGTCGGAACCGACCATGGCGCCTACTACCGCAGTGAATCGGGCTGGGTTCTCTTCGCTCCCGAAAGCGAAAACCTCCGCGTGCTTGATTCCGAGCCCAGGACCGGGCGGTGGCTGTACAGCGCTAAAAATGAAATCGGGTGGTTGCGCCTCCAAAATGGCGCGGTCGCCGTCGAACGGATTCCCGTACCGGGACTCAATAATGTCTTCAACTGCTTCCCCGACCACAGCGGTACGACGTGGGTGGAGCGGGGCAGCGGACAACTCGGCCGGATTCGCCTCGAAAAGGACCGACCCGTCGCCGAACTATTTGACCAGCGCGATGGCGTCCCCGAGGGCTGGGCACAAGTCTTCGAAATCGACGGCACCATCGGGTTCAACATCGCCGACAACATCCTCCGGTTTGATGAAACGAACCACCGGTTTGTTCCCGACCCTGACTTCAGCATCAAGTATCCCGGCCTGAACGAAATCGTCGGACGCCCCGGCCTGGATGCCTGGGGACGACTCTGGATTACCACCAACAGTGGTGTCCAGGTTTTGGAACGTCGCGATGGCGCCTGGTCCAATCTGCACGAACGCATCCCACCCGCGCTGCGTGCCTTCTATTTCACCTTTGAGAGCAACGGCGTGGTCTGGATCCACGACGACCGACACCTCGCACGCTTTGATCCTTCCCTGCCCGTGGCCCCTCCCGCTCAGCTCCGCGCCATTATCACCCACGTGAATCTCGTGGCCAGCAACCGCACCCTGTTTGGCTTGGATCACGAACTACCCCCGCTCGATTTCTCCGACAATTTTTTAAACGCTCACTTCATGGCCCCGGGCAATTCGTTCGGCACACCTGTGGCCTTCGAGGTCATGCTCGAGGGCGCCGGCAATCAGTGGGTCTCGACCGGTGGGACGGGTTCAGCCGCCTTCAACCGCCTCAAGGAAGGCCACTACACCTTGCACGTACGCCCGCGTTCCGGCGACATCCTCGGCACCGAAGCGACACTCGCCTTCTCCATCCATCCACCTTGGTTTCGCAGCCCGCTGGCTTACTTTCTCTACGCGTTTTCTGCGATCGGCATTATCTTGTTCGCCGGCTGGCTTATCACCTACCTGCAGCGGAGGGAAAACGCCCGGCTGGAAAAACTCGTCGCCCGTCGCACGGGTGAACTTGAGGAAAGCAATCTCCTGCTCGCCAGCCAGGTGGATGAAATCCGCATGCTCTCCCAAGCCATCGGACAAAGCCCGGTGGGCGTGATCATCACGAAGCCGGACCACACCATCGTGTTCGCCAATCCCCGCGCGGCCGAACTCAGCGGCTACACCGTGGCTGAACTCATCGGGCAAAACACCAGCCTGCTCCGTTCCCCGCTCACCGCTCCCGAATTGCTCGAAGCCCTCACGGCCTCGGTCCAACGGGGTGATTCCTGGCACGGCCAGCTCGCGAACCGCCGCAAGAACGGAAGTACCGTCCAGGTCCGGACCACCATTTCTCCGATCCGCAGTCCCGAAGGCCAGATCCGGCTCCACCTCATCCTCGAGGAAGATATCAGCGAATGGCTGGCCGATCAGGAGCGGCGCCAGAAACTCGAAGCCCAGCTTTTCCAATCTCAAAAGCTGGAAAGCATCGGGACCCTCGCCGGTGGCATCGCCCACGATTTCAACAATATCCTCACCGGCGTGCTGGGCTATTGCGAACTCGCCCGCTTCAACGCAGGCAAGGACACCGAGCTCATGTCGCAACTGCTGGAAATCCGCTCCGCCGGCCTGCGCGCCAAGGATCTCGTGGCCCAGATCCTCACTTTTTCCCGCCGGGGCACGACCAAACTCGTACCCATCGATCTGGCCAAATCCGTCGCGGAAGCCCTGCGCCTCATCCGAGCCTCCACTCCGGCCACGATCGCCATTTCATCGGCGCTCGAGAACGGCACTGTTCGCGCCGACTCCACCCAAATTCAACAGGTGGTGCTCAATCTCTGCACCAATGCGGTCCACGCCATCGGCGACAAACTCGGGCGACTCGACGTTTCATTGCAACGCATCCAGGTGGACGCGCCTCTGGCAACGGAACTCCGCGACGTGAGCCCCGGACCCTTCCTCTGCCTAAGCGTGACGGACAACGGACATGGAATGACTCAAACCACGCTCGACCGCATTTTCGATCCGTTCTTCACCACCAAGCAACAGGGCGAAGGCACCGGTCTCGGGCTCTCCATCGTCCAAGGCATCCTCGCCGGCCACCACGGCGCGGTCCGGGTGCGCAGCAATCCGGACACCGGCACCACCTTCGACCTCTACTTTCCCCTCTGCGAGGAAAGCGCAATCGCG
>JANYDX010000532.1 GCA_025363395.1 Verrucomicrobiota bacterium | reverse complement strand
GTCCGACCTATCTGTTCCACTCGCATCACTCCCCCACCACGGCAATCGAGGCCACGTCCGCCCACGCGTCGGTGGCGGGCGCTTTTTCGGGCGTGGCCTCTGCCTCCGGCCGGAAGGAAATCTGCACGTGCTCGATGTTCGCAAGAGTCAGACGATCCTTGGGACCGCCGCGCCCTTTTGCCGGCGTCACCCAGTAGTTCCAACGCTCCGGATAGCCCAGCGGCAGCTTCACACCTTGCGCAAGCGTGAGTTCACCGAGCGGAATCACGAGGTCCGACCAGGCTGATCCCAGCTGCAGACGTTTGCTCCATGACGTTCCGTCGGCTTCAATGAAAGTCACAAAGATCGATTGAGTTCCCATCGAAGCCCGGGCCTTGATCCGGATCGCCCCGGCCAACTGAAGATGCGCGCGGCGGTCGAACACCCGCTGCTTCACCGCGAGCGATGCCGTGTAATCCTCCAGCGTCCGGTCGAGGCTGAGCGGAAACATGAGCCGCAGGGCCGCGGGATCAGCCCCGGACGCCGGCATATTCTTGAAGACGCCGCGCCGAATGGTGTCACCGATGCGGGTATAGACCAGCGAAGAGCTGTCAGTCGCTGCATCGAAAAGGACCAGCGGATCAGCGACCGTCATCGCGTGGGCCGTTGGCATCGCCAGTTCTTGCGCAGGATAACGGACCTTTCCGGTCGCGGACCGGGCCGTCACGTAATATTCAAAACCCACCGCTGCCAGAGCAGCGGTCGGCAGAGTCGCCGCGTAGCGATAGCCACGTTGGCGTACGAGCGGAATCGCGCTGAACTCCGCCTGACCAATGCCTCGGGTATACAATGTCACGCTTTCCGGCAGATCGGGAGTCACCACGTCCACCGCGAGGCTCAGCGGCTGATCGAATGGATAAACCGCCGGAATCGCCGGCAGGATTTGCAGCGGCAAATCAGGTCCATCAGGACAAACGAATTCCGCCAATCCGATTTGACCGATGCGCGCGGGAAGTTTCGCACGCTCCACCTTGCTCTCGCGCGAGAGCAAATAAACGCCGGGCGTGACTCCAAACTGCCCCGCGCTCGCTCGGGCCTGATGCTTGTTGCCCGCGTTCAGGGGCGAAACGAAAAAGCTTCCGCCCAGATCGGGCAGGCGCACCGTCATCGGCCACTCGTGCCAGACGAGACGCGAAACGACCGTCTGATAATTCAGGTGCTGGGCGAACGGATCCTGCACGATCACGGCATCGGGGTAGACTTCGAGTCGCCACAAACCGTCACCTAACCGGTCGACAAAGTAAGCGCCATTGCCCTCGTAGTCCACCACCGGCGAACTGCCGGTGCCGGCGATCCGGCGCAGTTTTTCAGGCGCGGGCGGTGCGGTCGTCGTACCGTTCGCGTAAAGGAAATTTTCGTCGGTCACCATCTCGCTCGAATCCTCCTCGTAGCTCACGCGAAACGGACCGAAGTGGCGGTTCGCCGGGTAGTCCCCGTAACGCGAATAGCGCGGCACGGTGCGCAACACTTCGGCGGCGATCACCGCGCTCAAGGCCTTTTTCGGCGAATAGACGAGATTCAGGAAATGCGTCTGCCACCCGAGATTGTAAGGCGCAGTCGCCAGCATGTCGTAGGAGAACATCGTCGCGAACTGCGCCCCGACCCCACGGAACGCCCGCACCATCGCGGGATACATGTAACCGGTGTTGGTATCGGGCGCATCGAATTCATAAACGATCTTCGGCACGCCGGCCAGATCGGGCCGCAGCATGGGTGAAAAATCGTCCACAAAACGCAGGTAGCTGCCCGCGAGAGTGTGGCCGATATTCAGCCCGGTCGGGTACCACGCGAAGGTGACACCCGGCACGCTGGACGCCTTGATCGCGGCGGCCATGCGCATGTCCTGACTCAGGTTGTGGAAAAGGATTTTGCCGCACCCGGTGCTCCGGACGGCTTCGGCGAGCGCGTTGATGTAGGCGACCGAGCCGCTGAAATCCTCCGCGTGGTGCCACGGCTCATTGATCATCTCGACGAAGAGAATCGCCGGTTCGTCCTTGAGCGCCACGCCGGTGTAGGGATTAACGTGATTGAGAATCTGCTTCAGGTAATTGCATTGCGCGGCGATCGCGGCGGGATTCTTCCCGAGT
>JANYDX010000528.1 GCA_025363395.1 Verrucomicrobiota bacterium | reverse complement strand
CGGCGAAGCCAAGTGCGCGCCGTGCTTTTTCTTCTCGCTGGCAACGCGGTGGTGCTGGCGGTGTTCGGGACGTTTCAAAAATTGGCGGGCGCGAAAGGACTCTGGTTTGGCCTCGTGCCCTCGCCCAACCCGCACTTCTTTTCCACCTTCGTTTACCATAACCACTGGGGCGCGTTCACGCTGATGAACACCGCTGTCTGCCTTGGGCTGCTGTTTCACTACCAGCGGCGCAATGGTCCTCGCTCGCCCCGGCATTCGCCCGTCTTGCTCGGCGTCGTCGCCACCCTTCTGCTCGCCACTTCTGTGCCGCTGAGCACGTCGCGCTCTTGCACCGTCCTGACCGCTTTACTCCTCACCGGCGCGCTCGGGCATTTCCTCCTGCGGACCATCCGCCGCCGCCGCGAACTCCGCGAATCCGCTGCGCTGCCCGTAACGGCCATCGTGCTCGCCTCGATCCTCGCCACCGCAGCCGTCGCCTACCTTGGCCAGGACATCATCGCGCAACGCGCCCAATTGACCGCCGAACAGTTTTCCCGCTTTACGGAAGAACGCACCCTCAGCTCGCGTCTGGTGCTTTACCACGACACGTGGCGGATGGCGTCGGAGAAACCCTGGTTCGGCTGGGGACTGGAAAGCTACGCGCACGTCTTCCGGATTTTCAACACCCAGCGCGCCGTCGAACTGTGGGTGTGGATTCCGTTTTATGCGGAGGCGCACAACGACTGGCTGCAATCGCTCGCCGAGGTCGGTTTCGTGGGGACCGGTTTGCTCGCGCTGCTGGTGCTGCTTCCTTTGTTCTCGGTCGACTGGCGCCACACTCCTTCGGTCGTGCCGCGCTACCTGCTGGCCGGCGGGGGCATCGTGCTGCTCTACGCCTGGCTGGAATTCCCCTTTGCCAACCCCGCGGTGATGCTCACATTCTGCGCGACCTTCTACTGCGGCATTCGCTACGCCACGCTCGACGCCCGCGCGCAAACTGAAGCACCCGCCGACCATGCCTGACCCCGCCCCCATCTCCGTTCTCATCCCGGCCAAAAACGAGGCGGCCAATCTCGCCGCGTGTCTCGCCTCCGTCGCCTGGTGCAATGATCTCGTCGTCGTGGACTCGGGCAGCAGCGACCGCACCGCCGAAATCGCCCGCGCTGCCGGCGCGCGGGTCGTGGATTTCAAATGGAACGGCGAGTTTCCCAAAAAGAAAAACTGGGCCCTCGCCAGCGTCGCCTGGAAAAATGACTGGGTGTTCATCATCGACGCCGACGAGCGCGCCACTCCGGAACTGCAAGCGGCCATGCGCACTGCGCTCACTCAAAACACCCACCCGGGTTTTTATGTGAACCGGCGCTTCTGGTTTCTCGACGGCTGGCTGAATCACTGCGGCTATTATCCAAGCTGGAACCTGCGCTTCTTCCGCCACGCGCTGGGGCGCTACGAAAAACCGGCGGGCGCCGCCGCCACCGGCTCGGGCGACAACGAGGTCCACGAACACATCGAGCTGCAGGGCACCACCGGTTATCTCGGCGGCGAAATGGAACACTACGCCTTTCCCGACATCGCCACCTGGGTGGAAAAACACAATCGCTACAGCAACTGGGAAGCCCGGTTGCAACTGGAAGGCTTGGAGAACGACGCCAGCGGACTCGATCCCGGCCTCGCCCGCAAACGCCGCTTGCGCCGGCTCGCATGGTCGCTGCCGTTCCGCCCGGCTCTGCGCTTTTTTTATCACTATGTCTGGCGCGCCGGTTTTCTCGACGGCTACCGGGGTTATGTTTTCTGCCGGCTGATGGCGTGGTATGAATTTCTCAACGCCGTCAAGGCTCGCGAGCTGCGCCGCAACGCACAGGACAAATCGTGAGCGAGGCTTCACCGCGGGTCATTTTTGTCAACCGGGTTTACTGGCCTTCAACCGAGGCCACCGCGCAGTTGCTGACTGATCTCGCCGAAGGACTCGCCGCGCGCGGCTGGTCGGTCCACGTGATCGCCGCCGGCGAAACATCTACCGAGCACAATGGCGTGACGATCCACCGCACCGGCGCGGGCGAGCATCACCGCGGCATGATTTCCCGGGCCTTGAACTACCGGCGGTTTCTCCGCGCAACGCGC
>JANYDX010000489.1 GCA_025363395.1 Verrucomicrobiota bacterium | reverse complement strand
GACCTGCTCAAGTTTGATGTGGGCAACGTCGGAGGGTGGTGGCGGCGGAGTAACACAACCCGTCAATGCGAGGGCAAAGGCGGCGATGGGTGCTAGAACAAGTGGTTTAAATCGTTTCATTATCGATGTCCTCCATGACGTCCACCATGGCCGCGTCCATGTCCTAGGCCGTGAGCGAAGGGAGGAGTCGGCGCAGGTGATAGTGTCAACGCTCGCGAGTAATTGACCCACCTTCGCTCGTCTAAAATTGACCCACCCCCGCCCGAGCGAAGCGACGCGGTTATTTAGTCTTGGAGCGAGGGCCTCCTTTGGTTGCATCAGGCAAGGCGACGGTGCCGGGGAACAGGCCGGTGAGACGTTTTTCTTTCATGCGGTAGGAGTCGCCTTTGATGTTGATGACGGTGGCGCGGTGCAGGAGGCGGTCGAGGGCGGCGGAAGCCATGACGGCGTCGCCGGCAAAGACATGGCCCCAGTCGCTGAAGGCTTTGTTGGAGGTGATGATCGTGGCGGCCTGTTTTTCGTAGCGGCAGCAAATGACCTGGAAGAGCAGCGAAGCTTGCTCGTGATCGAGTCCGAGGTAACCGACTTCATCGACGATCAGGAGCTTGGGCGTGGTGAGCATTTTCAGGTAATGCGGCATGCGGTTTTGGGCGAAGGCGGTTTTCATGCGCCGGGCCAGTTCCAAGGCGGTGAGGAAGAGCAGGCGCTGACCGCGTTCGGCACAACTGACGCCGAGCGCGATGGCGAGGTGGGTTTTGCCGACCCCGGGCGGACCTTGGAAGATGACGTTCCTGCCCTCGTCGAGGAAACGACCGGTGGCGAGTTCCTCGATCAGCGTGCGGTCGATCGAGGGTTGGAAGGTGAAGTCAAAATCACTGAGCCGTTTCATCCACGGCAGTCCCGCAAAGTGCACGCAGGTTTCGACGACGCGCTGTCTTCGCGCCGCAATCTCCGGTTCGAGCAAGCGGCCGAGGAAGTGCGAGTAGGACCAGTGGGCAGCGGCGGCCTGTTGGGCGAGGGAGTCGAGTTGGGCATGGGCGGTCGCCGCTCCGATTTGCAGCAGACCATCCAACGCGAGTTGTTCGTAGTGGACGCTCATGAGACGACCTCCGCGTAGACGGCCAGCGGCCGCACCTGCACCGCTTCGGTGAAAGTGACGTGGCAACCCTTCGGTGGCGCCGCGACGAGCGTGGGCACGGAGCGCTCCCAGCGCTCGCGCACGTGCGCAGGCGACTCAATGCGCTGACCGGGCGCGGCGGCGACTGGATGCTCGGCGACGATCAGGTCCTTGGCGCGGATCACGATGACGTTGTCGCCGGCGTCCACGCTGACGCGGGTGCCGACCCAACGGGCCGGCACCGAGTAATCGCTTTTTTCGAAGCGCACCAAGGCCTCCACTCCAACGGTGCGCGCGGTGCTGCGCGCGACCTGGTAGGCATTGAGACCGCTGCACGGGGTGAGCGTTTCCTCGAGCAATCGGTCGCAGGGCCGGGCTCGCGTGGTCGCGTGCAGCCGGGTGTTGGCGACGGTGCCGAGCCAGTGGCGACCCTGGGCATTGAGATCGTCCAGCCCGGTAAAGGTGCGGCCGTTTAGAAAGCTATCGCGCAGGTAGGAAACGCTGCGCTCGACCTTGCCCTTGGTGCGGGGCCGGTACGGCCGGCAGCGTTTGACCTCGAAGCCGTGATGGCGGGTGAAGTCGAGGAAACGGGCATTGATCCGCTCGGGGCCGACGACGACCTGGCGCATGTTATCGTAGAGGATCCGACGAGGCCAGCCGCCAAAAAAAGCGAAGGCGTTTTGATGACAGCGGATCAACGTCGCGAGCGTCATCGAGCGGGTGAACTCGACATAGAGATAGCGCGAGTAACCCAGCACCATGACAAACGCGTAGACCCGCGCGCTCGTGCCATCAGGCTGGGGATAACGACCAACCTCGGCCCAGTCGCACTGCGCCTGTTCGCCGGGCGGAGTTTCGAAACGCACCGTGAGCGTTTGATCGGTGTGACGCGTGGCCTTTAGTTCGTGCAGGAAGCGCCGCACGATCTGGGTCGAACCGGTGAAGCCTTTGATGCGGATCTCCGGCACCAGACGCACGGCCGACAAGCCGTGAGCCTGCCAGCGTTCCGTCAGATACGCTTTGTAGTCGTCGAGTTTGCTGGCGCGTGAACGCGGGGCCGGCACCGGGGCGCGGGTAGCACGCAAAAGCTTGCGCACGGTGTTGCGGGAATGACCGGTCAACCGCGCGATCTCGCGCACGGAGTGGCCCTGTTTTTGAAGAAAACGAATGTTCATGAACTGATCCAAGTTGAGCATGTGGCCCGCTGGTTGAGTGGGAACCGGCAGCCAAACATGCGGAAGAAACGAAACCAACCTGACGCGCGGAGAACTCTCTCATGGGAGGAGGAGCCCCGAGCTGGACTGCCAAGCCAGTCCAGCTCGAGGCTCCTCCTCCCTCCCTCCTCCGCCATTACTCCAACAGGGGGTGGGTCAGTTTTAAACGAGCGTTAGTGGGTCAGTTTTACGCGAGCGTTGATACCAGGTGAGCGCGCTGTGGGCGGTGCGTGGAGCCACGCCCCCCGCCCGGAACACGCTCAGCCATGCCAACAAAACCCGCGCCTGCACCCTAGGGGAAAAACTCTTCTGGGCGATGTTGACGCACTTGCAATCCTCGCATCCTGGCTTTGGTCGCGGAGGAGACCGAGGCCTGAGTTGGCGCTTTCGCCGGGCGATCCATGTAGTGGATGCCACGACCATCCAGTTGGTCGCC
>JANYDX010000424.1 GCA_025363395.1 Verrucomicrobiota bacterium | reverse complement strand
TGAAGGGTGAACGCGCCCGCGGCGAAGTCCTGTCCATCGCCCTCGCCAACGACGGCCAGCATCAGGACACCGGGGCCAAGATGATCCACGCCGCGAACAACACGACGTCCAACATCATCGCCAAGTCCATCTCGGTCGGCCAGGGCCGCTCCACCTACCGCGGAGTGGTTCACATCCCGAAGCACCTCAAGGGTTGCAAAAACAACACCGAGTGCGACGCGCTACTGATCAACACGAACAGCCGCACTGACACCTATCCCGCCATCAGTGTTCGCGGCGACCAGAATGCCACCCAGCACGAGGCCAGCGTGTCAAAAGTCAGCGAAGACATGATCTTCTACATGCAGTCCCGCGGCCTCACCGAAGCGCAAGCTATGAGCCTCGCCGTGAACGGTTTCATCAACGACCTCGCCCGCCAGTTCCCGATGGAATACTCCGTCGAACTGAAGCGTCTCATCGACCTCGAAATGGAAGGCAGCGTCGGCTGATCCACCAATCGTTCTCATTCTCCTACTCTTTCTCGTTCTCTCCTCCGAAGTGAACGAAGCGGAAAGAGAGAATGAGAAAGATCACGATTAAGAGAACGATTCCAACATGTCTCCTTCACTCTCCACTCCCACCACCGCGTCCCTCACGGGCTCCTTCACCCGCGAGGCTTTCGCCGCTCATCTCGAGCGCGTCCTACACCTGCCCGCCTGGTGGCTCGACCGCAAGCGCGCCGCTTACGAGCGCTTCGCGTCGCTGTCCATGCCCAAGCGCACCAACGAGGGCTGGCGATTCTCCACACTGTCGACGCTCACGCTCGATGGCTTCCAAGTGGGGCGCCTCATTCCCACCGAGCTGACCGTCTCGCCACTCTCCGCGATCACCGCCGCCTCTCTCACCTTCGTCAATAACACGCTCACCCTCCGCACGGCCACCGCCGCCGACATCGCGGCGCAGCACGGCATTATTTTCGACACGTTGCAAAGCGCGCTGCTCCAGCACGGCGATCTCATCAAAGCCCACCTGCTCGCCCAACCGTCCAAACTCGGGTCGGACAAGTTTGCCGCCCTGCACGAGGCCTTCCTCGAAGACGGCGCTTTCGTCCACGTCCCGAAGGGCGTGGAAGCGAAGTTGCCGGTCAGCGTGTTCCACTACGCCTCCGGCCCGGGCGCGGCCGTGTTTCCGCACACCCTCGTGATCGCCGAAGACAACGCCAAGGTAACCGTCGCGGATTTTTTCCGCTCGAAAAATGACGCCGACGCACACTTCGCCTGCGGCGGCAATGACCTTTACGTCGGCCACGGCGCCCAGGTCACCTACGTCGCGATGCAAGATTGGAGCCGAGAAACGCTCTCCTTCCAGTTCAATGCGACGGTCGCCAAGCGCGACGCCAAGGTGCTCTCGCTCAATCTGCACGCCGGCGCCCGCCAGGCGCGGCATGAGTCTTTCTCCCAGTTGCAGGCGCCTGGCGCCCACTCCGAAATGCTCGCGCTGACCATCGCCCACGGCACGCAGGAGTTCGACCAGCGCACGCTCCAAATCCACCAAGCGCCGAACACGAGTTCCAATCTGCTCTACAAGAATGCGCTGCTCGATCAGTCAAAAACCATTTTCTCCGGCCTGATCGTTGTCGATCCTGACGCGCAGAAAACCGACGCCTACCAGAGCAACCGCAACCTGATGCTCTCCGACGAAGCCGAGGCCAATTCCCTGCCGGGCCTGGAAATTCAAGCCAACGACGTCCGCTGCACCCATGGCGCCACCAGCGCCCGCATCGACGCCGAGCAGGAATTCTACTTGAAAGCCCGGGGCATCAAGCCCGCGCAGGCCCAGGAACTCCTGGTGTTCGGTTTCTTCGAGGAGGTCCTCGGCAAAATTGAAAACGAGCAGCTCCACGACACCCTGAGCGAAATAATCCGCGAAAAATTCAAGCAGTAGCGGGTAGCGAGTGGTGGGTAACGAGCAACACCCATCACGTCTTCACTACCGCACGATACTACCCGCTACCCACTACTTCATATGACCACCGACAAACGCGACCGCACTCTCACCCGCGAAGTCACCGCCACGCAGATTCCCAGCGGCGACAAGCAGACCCTGTTCAAAGGCGACTCCGTCTTCATCCATCAGGTGCTGGGTGGCAGTTACACGGTGCAGACTTCGACCGGTCTCTTCCGGCTCGACGGCAAAGACGCCGATGCGATTGGCGAAACCGTCGCCGTGCAAACCGTCACCGCCTCCACCCTCGCGGACGGCGCGCCCGATCCAGCGGCAATCTGGGATCAGATGCGCAAGGTTTTTGATCCGGAGATTCCCGTCAACATTGTCGACCTCGGACTGGTTTATAGCATGGACGTATCAAAAATCGACGATCCCGCCGGCGGCTTCAAGGTGGACGTCGCTATGACCCTCACCGCCCCCGGCTGCGGCATGGGCCCGGCCATTGCCGAAGATGCGAAAGGCAAAATCCTCCTCGTCCCGGGTGTCACCACGGCCGACGTCCGCATCACCTGGGAGCCCGCCTGGAATCAGTCCATGATTTCCGAGGAAGGAAAGATGAAGCTGGGGCTCATCTGACCTTCGGTAAGCGTCCTGCCGGGCATTTCCAATTTACCGATTAATTGTTACGTCGTGAAAGAGGAGCACTAAACCGGGCTTGATCGAAAAACCCTCATTTCTTTCTCTGCGCATAAGCCGTCAATTCTTCACGTGAGATTTGGTCGGCCGGAACCAGACGGTAATGCGCTTCATCGACCACCTTGATTGTCCCATCTTGCAACGTAAGTTCGAACAGGGCGATCAAGTCTCCCTCCATAAACTGCGCCGAGATCGCTCGGCAAATCAGGCCAGGAAATTTATCCGCACAACACACAATGTCCTGCCTTGCCTGTACTGCTGACAGTTTGTCATTCCCACCCTTCGCCTGAACGGGAACGACGAACTGCCGCCCGGCCCGGTCCACTCCCACATAGACCTCATCGATTTCAATCTGTCCGATCATATCCACCGTAGTGCGCAGGTGACTTTGCAGCGACTACGCGGCAATACCGAGGAACACATCAATCAAGCGATTGTACCGCACTTTCGCCAAGAGCGCCTGTTCGTCTGAAAGTGCATAAGCGGTGATAATTTCAGGGGTCGCATCAGGAATCTTGATCGTAACCAAGCTCGGATTCGGAATTATTCGACTTACTTTGGAGAGTCGAAACGCATACTGAGAACGCCCGACTCCGTCTATAATCCATTCGTGACCATCAAGCTGAGTCGCCAAAATTCTTGCCGGCATTGGAGTGCGATAGCGCACTGAGTAAACGGCGTCGCCAAGATTCTTTGGCAGTTCGATCTGAGCTTCTTGGCCGCTGAAATGAGTTCGCTGCGTTCGAAAAAAACTTTAGCCGCGCCCGCTTTATAGTGATCGAAGAAAACTTTTTCAATCAGTACTTGGTAGCGATTACCTTTGTAGGGAAGTTTAGCCATAGGAAAGTCTCTTTTGAAATAACGCTTCGATTTCTTCCTGCTTTCGCTTGTGGGTACCACTCTTGCGATCACGGTTTCCAATTGGAATCGGAATGCCCCAGTAACGCGATGCTTCCGACATATCCATATGAAGCAGAGGAGTCGGTCCGAGTGCAACGACACCACGAGGGCGTTCAGGGCGTTCCCCTGTTGCCTTCAGTACAGTTGCAGCTATCGCTCGTGCCAAGGGTGGGGGCACTGCGTTACCAATCTGGCGAGCGCCATGCCACTTGGTAACATGAAAACGGAACCAATCCGGAAATCCGTGCAGGCGCGCCATTTCGCGAACCGTCACGCATCGTGGGTAAAGATAGTGAATAGGCCGCGGACTCGTGAATGCTCCACGTGCAGAATCTGAGCCCGCACGAAGCGTATTGGCTACTCCGTCGGGTGGAAGTTTGAAGAAGCGAGAAATCGGCTCAACCTTACCGGGGAAGGTCTCAGCAAATCGTCGACGGGAAATTTCCGTGTGGTCCGATCTTAAACTGGCGGTCAAAATGTCTTTATCCCAGCGACGGCGATAACCATAATGCCAAGCGGAAGCAGTCGAACAACGCATCTCTGCACCGTAACTGGACGGGGTGCCGTGCCATTTCACTTTAAATGAATCACCCTCGATTAATTCGTCAAAGTTTTCGGCATCGGGCAAATCGGCCAATGCGTCGGCGCAACTCGGGCCGATCGACAATCCGCCCTCCTCTTTTTTGTCACCCATTCCTACAGTTGTCGGCACAGGATAACCGGGCAAGCGAAGACCTTTGCGGGCACCGAGCAGAATGAGACGTTCACGATTTTGCGGCGTACCGTATGACGCGGCATTTAGCACACGCCACGGCGCTTGCACTTGATAGCCGATCTCTTGAAACGTGGAGATTAATTCCTCAAGAAACTTGCGATGCGGTCCTAGCGTAAGTCCTTTAACATTTTCGAATACGAAATAATTTGCCTCGAGTTCCAGCACGATCCGCACGAACTCCCGAACGAGTGCATTACGGGGATCATCCAACACCCGCTGACCGATAAGCGAAAACCCTTGGCAAGGCGCGCCACCAAAAACGACGTCGACCCGACGACTACCGATTCCGGCTGCGCGCCGGATCGCAGCTCCACTTAACCCGACCACCGAACGTGCAAGCACCGCGCAATTCGGAAAATTAAACAAATGCGCGGCAGCATGGATAGAATCGTATTCCACAGCCGCCACCACATCGAAGCCGGCCTGCTCGAAACCAAGACTCATGCCTCCTACACCCGCAAAAAGATCTATGCTGATCGGTCGTGCCATGTGTATGGTCACGTTGCCTCGCTTAGCCTCAGACTCAACAATAACGCGATGCTTTTAGCTCTTTTTTTGTTGGTCGCACACGGAAACCAAAGAGCACCATATATCGCTATGCCGATATTTCCTTTGCTGGCCAAAAAACAGGCTGGAAATAGCGTTGTCTTCCTGCGTCAACCGCCGGTATAGCCGCCTACAAACATACTTTCCGGCAG
>JANYDX010000404.1 GCA_025363395.1 Verrucomicrobiota bacterium | reverse complement strand
CATGAAGATCCTCGACGACCGCAATGATTGCATTCGCTGGTATCCCCGGCGCCAACGTCGCATGGTCCAGTGAGTCGCCGTATCTTGATGGACATCCAGGCCCATCTATTTATTATTCCTTTCATGTGCTTGCCTCCGTTTTTGGTTGATGTTCGCACTTCAGCCACACCATGCGGCTCTGCCCCTCACCGGGTGAACTGCGCTCTAGGGGCCAAACATACATTGTTTTTCAACACTCGCGTCAGCACGCAACTATAGTGTCTCGACAAAAGAAAACTCCCGATGACGAAATGCCCACATTGCGGAAACTCCGTAAATCCCCTGCGATTTTTGCTCTGCTCGAATTTGACACCTTATCGCTGTGAGAGCTGTAGGAAAAAGAGCCGCTTTAATCAGCGAGCGATGAGTTTACTTTCGGGAGGAGGTCTTGTTGGCTTTTTTATACTGCGCGATCTGATCGGTGCTCACGGTTTGCCGGCACTTCTCGCGTATCTCGTCTTCGCGTTGGCAGCGATAGTCGGAGTGATGTACTTTTTTCTCCCTTTGCATCCTTGCGAAGAAAAGCCCAACTCTGTGCGTTCTGTTTCGCCGTAGCGCGAAACGGCACCCCGGTTGAACAAGCCCTTTCGAGGAACAGCGGAAGCCCGGGCCCGGACGCAATGGATAGGGGTCACGCGGCGGTATGACCGCGACGCGAAAGTACGACGCGAATAGCATGACAGTGGTATGACCGTGATGTGACCCGGTATGACCGCGACGCGAATGGTATGACCATAAACACCTATTAAACATCGGCTTACATATGACACATAGGACGATTGAAAGGGTCGCTTGTGAGGCCATGGTGCGGCTGGTGGGCGAACCCGCTCACTGAAAATCAAAAACGAAACCCAAAACAAAGATACGCCCATGAAAGCATTCAACCCAGCATCATTTAAAAAAATCGCCGCACAGACCGGCATCGATGTTGAAATTGTGGCAGCAGCCGCCGTCTCCATCCAGCACGACATCGTCATCAACCGTGACAGAACCAACGGCACCTGCCTTGACCGGCTTACCGCTACGGTGAAACGTGGCGCCGCGAACCGGCCGAGCCTCCGGCTCAAGTATCCCGAGCTGTCGGCAAAGCACGAGGGCTTGGCCCGCAACGCCGACATGGCTTCTCGCAAGTTGGAGCGTGAGCTCCCAGGCACGATCCTGATCACGTCGGAGATCCTGCGCCTGTTCACGAAAGGTTGGTTGCAGGGCTCTCCGTTCAGCTATGCGGCGGAATCCGGGGCTCGTTAGCATCGGGCCTCCGCCTTGCCCGCTGGGCCTGGAATGCACTGCCCTGAGCGGACAAAAACACCCCGCAACTGAACGATAATTCGCTCGAATACACGGTGTGAGTGTGTGAGATCCGTGTGAGATTTGGTCTTGAGTCAAATCTCCCTCTGAAAGTGGTGCCCTCACGGGGAATCGAACCCCGGTTTATAGAATGAGAATCTACTGTCCTAGCCGCTAGACGATGAGGGCAAAACTGAAAATTTAGAAAAGCGCACCCGGCCGGCTGGCGTCAAGTGCGCAAAATGATCAAACGCTGAACAATTCTTCCGCTTTGAAGAAGCGCGCCAGTTCGGCCTTCGCGTTGTCATCACTATCCGAGGCGTGGCAGACATTTTTCATCATCTCCGTGCCGAAATCGCCGCGGATCGTGCCCTTGGCCGCCTTGCGCGAATCCGTCGGGCCGAGCAAATCCCGCACTTTCTGCACGATGTTGTCGCCCGCAAGCGCGAGCACAATCACCGGACGCGAACTCATGAACTGCTCAATCTCGGGATAAAACGGCTTGTCGGCCACATGCGCGTAGTGCTCGCGCAGCAGGGCCGGCGTCAGGCGCATCATTTTGCAGCCGATCACAGTAAAGCCGGCGCTCTCAAAGCGGTTTAGCACATTCCCGACATGGCGCTGGGCCATGCAGTCGGGTTTAAAAATGACGAAGGTTCTCTGCATATGGATCGACCACCATACATTTGCCCACTTCGTTGAGAAGCCTAGATTTCAAAAACATTAACGACTGGCTCTTCGCTGGTTGTGACGGCGATGACTTCTTTTCCTCACGCCACCTTAAGACTTTCACCAGCGCTCAGGGTCGGGCAGTGTTGCGGATTGATTCAAGTGCGGCCAATGCGGACGTACGTGCCTTGGCGTGCTCGACCACAGGTTGAGGATAATTACGCCCCAAGGTAATGCCCGCCGCGGCCAGCACCTCCATCGACGCCACCCAAGGCTCATGAATAAATTCCACAGGAAGTTTCTCCAATTCCGGGACCCAGCGTCGCACATACTCACCCGTCGCGTCAAATTTTTTTCCCTGCAGGATGGGATTGAAAATCCGGAAATAAGGCGCGGCATCCGCCCCGCAACCCGCCGACCACTGCCAGCCCAGCGTGTTACTCGCCAGATCGGCATCCACCAGCGTGTCCCAAAACCACGCGGCTCCTTCCTGCCACGATAGCCGCAGGTGTTTCACCAAAAATGATGCCACGATCATCCGCACGCGATTGTGCATCCATCCGGTTCGCCAGAGCTGGCGCAGGCCCGCGTCAACAATGGGGTAACCAGTCAGACCCTGCTGCCACGCGCGAAGTAGGTTCGGGTTTTTTTGCCAAGGAAATTCTGCGAACTCCTTCCGCAACGGCTCTTCCGGCGTCTGCGGGAAATGGTACAGCAAATGATGGGCGAACTCGCGCCACCCCACTTCCTTTAGATAAACCATGCCGCCGCGATTGACGGGAAACACGCCGCTGTCTTTTGAGAGCGCCTTGACTGCCGCCCAAATCTGTCGCGGACCGATTTCGCCAAAGTGCAGATGCGGCGAAAGCGCGGAGGTGCCATCGATCCCGGGAAAGTCGCGTTGCTCGTCGTACGCTTCCAGCGCACCGTCGGCAAATCGCTTCAAGCGCTTCTGGCCGGCAGCTTCGCCGGGCTCCCAGACCCGGGCCAGACCCGGGTCCCATTTAATTTTGGGCAGGAGATCCAGCTCCGCGAGTTCGTGGGACAACGGCCATTGGGCCGGTGACGGAAAATTTGCCACCGGCAATTTTTCCGGCGCATCGATGGGCTGCGCCAGGCAATGTTTCCAGTAGGGCGTGAACACCTGGAACGGCCCGCCTGATTTGTTCTGTACGGTGTGGGGCTCGAACAAGAGCGCCGAGTTAAAGCTCCTCGCCTCCAGCCCGGCTGCGACGAGTTCGGTTTTGATCGCCTTGTCCCGCGCAATGCTCGCCGGCTCATAGCGCCGGTTCCAATAAACCGCGGACGCACCGGTTTGCGCCATCAGTGTACGCAACACCTCACCGCTGCTCCCCTGCGCGAACACCAGGCGCGAACAGCGGGCGCGCAGACTTTCTTCGAGCCGCGACAATGAATGATGCAACCACCACCGCGACGCCCCGCCGACCGGCCAGCGGCCTTCCCCTGCCGCGTCCAAAATATAAACGGGAATCACGGGTCCCCCTCGTTTAATCGCGGCTGCCAGTGCCAGGTTGTCCTGGAGACGCAAGTCCTGCCTAAACCAGACAATCGTGGCCGACATCAGTCCGGGTTGGCTCAAAGTGCCGCGCTGTAAAGTTGCTCGTATGCGGCCACGGCTTTCGTCCAGGAAAAGTCCCGCTGCATCGCCCGTCGCTGTGCCCCCGCATACTTTTCCTGATCGGCATAAAGCACCAGAGCCCGCCGCAAGCCGCCCGTGAAGTCATCCTGTTTGGGTGCGAAAACAATCCCCGTGCCCGCTTCCGGATGAGCGTCGAGGTCGGTCACCGTATCAACCAGTCCTCCCACATTACTCGCCAGCGGCACGGTGCCATAAGCCTGACTGTACATTTGATTCAGTCCACAGGGTTCGAACAGCGACGGCATCAGGAAAAAATCCGACCCCGCTTCCACCAAGTGGCTCAGCGCTTCATCCTGCCGCACACAAACTGCGATCTTGCCCGGCATCGTGGCTGCAAACTCGCGCAGGGATGCCTCGTATTTTTTTTCACCAGCGCCCAGCACGATCAGCCGGCAGTTTTCATCCGCAAAAAACTCCTTCGCGCCGAGCACCAGATCCAGCCCCTTCGCCGGGGTGAAGCGGCAGACCATGCCAAACACCGGGCCCTTGAACTTGGCATCCAAGCCCACCTCTTTCAGAAGTTTTGTGCGACAAACCGCCTTGCCGGCCAGATCCTCCGCGCTGTAGCGGGCGGGTAAACTCGGATCAGTTGACGGACTCCACACCGCCGTATCAATACCGTTGAGTAAACCGTGCAAGTCCTCCAACCGTGTGCGGATGACGCCATCCATGCCGTTGCCAAATTCCGGGGTCTGAATCTCCTTCGCGTACTGCGGACTGACCGTGGTCACGCGGTCAGCATAGAGAATGCCGGCCTTCAACATGCACATTTGGTCATAGTACTCCAAGCCGTCGATGGTCATCAACTCCTCGGGCAGATTGGTCAGCGCGAATGATTTTCTCGGGAACACGCCCTGATAGGCAATATTGTGGATCGTGAAGACCGTCTTCAGCGCGAGGGTGACATCATACCGGCGTTCAGCCTCCCGCAAAAAAACCGGCAGCATGCCGGTCTGCCAGTCGTGACAGTGCACGATGTCGGCCTTGAAATCCGTCAGCCGGAGCAACTCCACCACCGCCTTCTGGAAGAAAATAAACCGCGCATCGTTGTCATCGTAGTCCCGTTCGCCCGTCCAGTAAGGCAGCTTGCGGTCAAAAAATTCCTCGCGGGCGATCAAATGCAGCGTAACCCCCGGCCGCGGATTCAGGGTGAATACATCTCCGGCGAGAAATGAATCGCCCATTTCGATCTTCAATTTGTGACTGGGTTTGGCGCCGGGCCCCAGATGCCCCTCCAACACGGAACGATAGCCAGGAATGAAAATCGCCACCTCGTGCCCCTTGTCCGCAAGGGCCCCGGCCAACGCGGCAACCGCATCAGCGAGCCCGCCGGTCTTGATATAGGGGAACATTTCACTGGCCGCGTGGACAATTCGCATGTTGCAACACTACTAACTCCGTTGCACGGTGCCACCAGAAAATCCTTGGACCAGGCATGTCGGTGGTAGTTTCCACCAGGCTCCCGTCCTTTCTCATGAGTTACTCAGAACGCCTTCTCACCCATTTGCAGCGCCGTGGCTACGTCCCGGCCGCCGCCGATTCCATTGCCAAACAATGGCGATTAAATCCCAAAGACCGTCGCAAATTCGCCCAACAGGTGGATGAACTCGTCCGCGACGGACAAATCGCCCTCATCAAGGGTGACCGCCTGTGCGTCCCCAAGGAAGCGGATCTCGTCACGGGCAAAATTAATTTCCGCCAAAAAGGTTCGGCGATGGTTTCACCGGAAGTGAAAGTCACCGAGCCCCGCAAGCCCGCCATTTTTATCGCCGGTGAGGACACGGGCGTCGCCTTGCAGGGCGACAAGGTGGTCGTCCGACTCCGCTCACCAAAGGAACGCGACTTCCCCCACTTTCTAAAATCGGGCGAACAGGCCGGACGCGTGATCAAGATCCTCTCGCGCGGCACCGCCACGCTGACCGGCACACTCCAGCAGGGTCGCACTTATTTCTACGTCTCCTCCGACGATCCGCGCATGGGCCACGACATCATCGTCGCCGATCCGGCCAAAGGCGGCCTCAAACCACCGCCGATGGTCGGCGATAAAGTGGTCGTCAAACTCAACGAGTGGAATGACCGCCAGCAAAATCCTGACGGCGTCATCGTCGAGCGCCTGGGCCGCACGTTCGAGCCGCGCGCCGAACTCGCCGCCATTTACCACAAATACAATCTCACTCCCGTCTTCCCGCCCGAGGTGGTTCGCGAAGCCGCCGCATTACCCGGCGTCGTCGGCCCCGCCGATCTCAACGGCCGACGCGACTACCGCCAGATTCCGACTTTCACGATCGATCCGGATGACGCCAAGGATTTCGACGACGCGCTCTCGGTGGAGTATCTCGACCACGGCGATGTCCGCATCGGCGTGCATATCGCCGATGTCAGCCACTACGTAAAACCCGGCACCGCCCTCGACCGCGAGGCGCAGGAGCGGGGAAACTCCACGTATCTGGTCGGCACCGTGGTGCCCATGCTGCCGGAAAAACTTTCCAACGGACTTTGCTCGCTGGTTGAAGCCCAGGACCGCGTGACCAAGGCCGCCCTCTTCACTTTCGGGCCCAGCGGCCGGCTCAAGGAAACCGTCTTCGCCAATACCGTCATCCGCAGCACCAAGCGCATGACCTACAAGCAGGCGTATGCGCTGATGTTCGAGGATGATCTCAACAAGATTCGCAAGCTGCCCCTGCCCGCCGCCCACCAAACCGGTGCGACCGGCCGCGCGCTCAGCGAGCTGCCCCACGCGGAACTCGCGGAATTGCAGAAATGGGTCCGCCAGCTTTGGACCATCGGCAGCAAGATCCGTCGCGAACGCATGGCGGCCGGCAGCCTCGATCTCGACATGCCCGAGACAAAAATATTC
>JANYDX010000391.1 GCA_025363395.1 Verrucomicrobiota bacterium | reverse complement strand
GCGCTCACGGCGGCCGTGGAGCGGCTCACGCTGAACGATGCCTCCGTCATGGGTGCGTTCTGCGACTATGACCGCGATGGCTGGCTCGACGTGTATGTGGAGACCAACCTGCTCGACGCGGCCACGCATCCAAACGGCCAGCGCGATCATCTGTTTCATAACAACAAGGACGGCACATTCACCGACGTGACCGACCGGGCAGGCATCGCGGGCGACACCCAGGGCCACTCGGTGACGTGGTGGGATTACGACGAGGATGGCTGGCCCGACATTTATGTGGCGAACGACTTTGCTGCGCCCGACCAGCTCTATCACAACAACCGCGACGGTACTTTTACGGATGTGATTCGCTCGGTGGTGCCGCACACTCCGTTTTCCTCGATGGGCTCGGATGTGGGCGACATCAACAACGACGGGCGCATCGACCTGCTCGTCGCCGACATGGCGGCGACCAGCCACACCAAGGATCAGCGCGGCATGGCCAATACCCGGGATCTTTCCACCGAGACGCCCGACGACGGTAGCGTGAGCCAGCAGTTCCTGCGCAATGCACTCTATCTTGCGACGGGCACAACGCATTTTTTGGAAGCCGCGTGTCTGACCGGCCTGGATGCGACGGACTGGACGTGGGCGGTGCGCTTCGAGGATTTGGACAACGATGGCCGGCTGGATCTTTTCGTCACCAACGGCATGCACCGCGAGGCCCACAACACCGACCTCATGGCGCGAATGATGGTGGCGGAAAACGCCCTGCAGAAAATCCAGATCGAAAAATCGAGCCCCGTACTGAACGAAACGCATCTGGCCTACCGGAATCTCGGCGGGTTGAAATTTGAAGAGGTCGGGAAGAAGTGGGGCCTCGACGAGAGAGGCGTGGGCTTCGGCGCGGCGTTCGGCGATCTCGACGGAGACGGCGACCTGGATCTTGTTTACACCAATTACCAGAAGGAGGCGACGGTGCTGCGCAATGACAGCGGCGGTCACCGGGTTTTGTTTTACCTGCGCGGAACCGTTTCGAACCGTTTCGGCGTGGGTGCAACCGTGCGGATCGAGACCGCGGCCGGCCCGCAGATCCGCGCGCTCGGACTTGCGCGCGGCCTGCTCTCCAGCTCGGAACCGATGCTGCATTTCGGGTTGGGGGAGGAGACCACGATCAAGCGCGTGGAAATCAACTGGCCTAGCGGCCGGCGCCAGGTGTTCGCGGATCTGGCGGCCGACCGTCGTTACACGATCACCGAGCCCCGGGAAGAAACGTCAGCGACGCCGGCTCCGATTCTTGCGACGCAATTCACTGAAACCGGCGCTGCCGCAAATCTCACCTGGCTGTCCCGCGAGGGCAAAGTGGACGAACTCTCGCAGCAGCCGCTGCTGCCTCAGCGACAAAACCGCCGCGGCCCGGGCGTCGCAGTCGGAGATCTCGATGGCGGCGGACGCGATGACCTGGTGATTGGCGGCACTCCGGCCGATCCGCTGCGCATTCTTTTAGCTGGCACCACCGGTCGCTACCACGCAGTCACGGCACCCAGTGTCCTCGGCGAAAACCAGGTCAACGATGGCCCCGTGTTGATTTTCGATGCCGATGGCGACGGGCGAAATGATGTGCTCGTCACCCGCAGCGGCGTAGCCCTGCCAGCCGGTTCCCCGGGCTACCAGCCTCAACTTTTCCTCAATGACGGACAGGGTGGATTCCGGACCGCACCGGAGGCGCTGCCGTCCCTGCCTTTCAGTATTGGCGCCGCGGCGGCCGCAGATTTTGATCGTGACGGCCGGCTGGATCTTTTTCTGGGCGGTCGCGTGATTCCCGGAATGTATCCCTTGGCTCCACGGAGTGCGCTGCTGATTAATCGCGGCGGTCGTTTCGAGGATGTGACGGACTCTCTCGCGCCGGGTTTGCGGGAAGTCGGCCTCGTCACCGCCGCGCTTTGGAGTGATGCCGATGGCGATGGCTGGCCTGACCTGTTGCTCGCGCTGGAGTGGGGGAACATAAAATATTTTCACAACGATCAGGGGAAGGGTTTCACCGATTGGACCGAGCGCGCAGGATTCGCGGCGGCGGGTACTGGCTGGTGGACGGCCATCGCCAGCGCGGATTTCAACGGTGACGGCCGGCCCGATTATGTGGCCGGCAATCTCGGCCTGAACACGACTTACCGCGCGGACTTTGCGCACCCGGCCCTGCTTTACGCCGGAGACTTTACCGGTGGCAGTGGCCTGCAACTCGTCGAGGGATATTACGAGGGCGATAAACTTTATCCGCGTCGCTCGCGCCGCTTGTTGGGCACGGCGATTCCCTCGGTGATGAAACGTTACCCGCGGAATGATTTCTATGCGCGGGCGACGCTGGGCGAAATTCTCGGCGAAGATAAACTGGCCGCCGCGCAGCGCTACGCGGCCACGCAGTTCGAGAGCGGTGTGTTTCTCAGCCAGGCGGACGGCACATGGCGCTTCAGTGCGCTGCCGCGGATCGCGCAGATCGCGCCGTTGCAGGGCGTGGTGACGGGTGACTTTGACGGTGACGGTCACGCGGATATTTACGCGGTGCAAAATTCCTACGCGCCCTTCGCGAGCGTCGGTCATTTCGACGGCGGTTTGAGCCAGTTGCTGCGTGGTGACGGCCGGGGCAACTTCACCGCCGTGCCAGTGGCGGAGAGTGGCCTTGAAGTGCCCGGAGACGCCAAGGCTCTCGCCGTCCTGGATCTTGACCAGGATGGCTGGCCCGATTTTTTTGTGACGCGAAACAACAATACGACCCTGGCCTTCCGTAATCATGGTATCGCCGGCCGACATTCGCTGCGGGTCCGGTTGCACGGGCCCGCGGGCAACCCGACGGCCGTGGGCGCGCGGGTCACCCTCGAATTAGCCGACGGTTCAAAGCAAACCAGTGAAGTATTCGCTGGCTCGGGCTATTTCAGCCAGTCGTCGGCGTCGTGCTTCTTCGGGTGGTCTGACGCCAATCCGCCGGGAAAGGTCCACGTGCGCTGGCCGTCGGGAAAGACGAGTGATCACGTGGTGCCGGTGCCGATACCGGCGACCCAGCTCTTGTCCGCTCCAGGTGCTTGAAATGGGGGAGGGGGTTGACCCCAAGGATACGAACTCCAGCGATTCATCTAGGTTTATAATAACAACGTCTATTCCGTGCGGTCTAAAAAGATCTATGATGTGAGGCCCGTTTCTCGTGCGCGCCCTCGCTCCAACCTCTGCTTCTTATGTTACCCAAACTGACCGGTCTTGCCGTTGCCCTTTGTCTCTTTTCATCCGTGGTTAACGCGTCGACTCCTCTGGCGGTCACGGTCGCGCCCGTTCCACCGCCGGATGCAACGGGCTTTCGCCTCGGAACGGCGCAAAGCTCCGCTGGCGCGACGAAGGGGGGTACGCTCACGGTCGACAATCGCAGTTTGCGGCTCAATGGCATGCCGTGGACCCCGGTGATGGGTGAATTTCATTACACGCGCTACGCCGCGGAAGAGTGGAGCGGAGAGCTGGCCAAGATGAAAGCCGGCGGCATCGACATCGTGGCGACCTACGTTTTCTGGATTCACCACGAGGAAGTAGAAGGTCAATGGAATTGGACTGGTGACCGTGACCTTCGCCGCTTTGTGCAACTCGCCAGCGAAGCAGGGCTCAAAGTAATCGTGCGTTGCGGTCCGTGGTGCCACGGTGAAGTCCACAATGGCGCCGTTCCCGACTGGGCCATCGCGAAGGGTTGGAAGATCCGCACCGATGATCCGCCTTATCTCGAACACGTGAAGATAGTCTATGGCCAGATCGCCACTCAACTTTCCGGCCTGCTTTGGAAAGACGGTGGTCCGGTCATCGGCATTCAGTTGGAAAATGAATACGACGGTCCGGCGGAGCACCTGCTGCATCTCAAGGAACTCGCCCGCGCCGCCGGCCTCGACGTCCCGCTCTACACGCGCACCGGCTGGCCCGAATTAAAGACGCCCATGCCTTTCGGCGAAATCCTGCCGCTCTATGGTGCATACGCCGAGGGCTTTTGGGATCGCGAAATCACCTCCATGCCCGGCAACTATTGGTCGGTCTTCCATTTCTCCACGCTGCGCACCGATGCCAACATTGCCAACGAGGCCCTCGGCCGCCGGGACGTGAAAGACGCGGCCGACGTCGCGCGCTATCCCTATCTTACCTGCGAAATCGGCGGTGGAATGATGAGCAGTTATCACCGGCGCATCCGGGTCGATCCGCGCGATGTCGAGGCCACGACGCTCGTCAAACTCGGCTCGGGCTCCATCTCGCCCGGCTATTACATGTATCACGGCGGAACCAATCCGGAAGGAAAACTCAGCACCATGATGGAGCAGCAGTCCACCGCGATGACCAACTGGAATGACCTACCGGTTAAAAATTATGATTTTCAGGCCCCGCTTGGCCAGTACGGCCAGATCCGTCCGCACTATCAGATGCTGCGCCGGCTTCATTTCTTTCTCCATGATTTCGGAGAGAAACTGGCCGGGATGGACACGTTTCTGCCCGAGCTGCGCCCGGCGGGTAAAGACGACACCACCACGCTCCGCTGGGCCGCGCGCTCTGATGGTCGCGCGGGTTTTGTGTTCGTGAACAACTATGAACGCCTCAAAAAACTTCTCGCCAAGGAAGGCGTTCAGTTCTCCGTGAAGCTGGCCGATGGCAGTGCCGTCACGTTCCCGGAAAAAGCGGTCGCGATTCCCGCGGACGCGCGCTTCATCTGGCCTTTCAATCTGGATCTGGGCTCCGGCCTGCGGCTCGCGTGGGCCACGGCTCAACCGCTTTGTGTGACGGGTGAGATCGCGGATCGCAGGTATTACTTCGCCGAGACACCGAGTATTCCTGCTGAGTTTTCCTTCGTCACGCCCACCGGTGTGCAGCCTGCGGTAGCTCGGCCTGCTGCGAGTCGGATGCCGTTTATGACCCTCGTCGGCGAACGTGGGCGCAAGGTGTCGATCATTGTGCTCAGCGAAATCGATTCGCTCGCGCTGTCGAAGGATGTTCGTACCGGCGCAATCCGTTTCGACGCGCCCGTTCCGGAAATTACGCCGCGGCCGGTGGACATCGAGGTGATTCGCACCGCTGGTCCGGCGCGGGACATTTTACTCGGCAAGATCAGCGAACCCGTGGCGGCCGAGCCCACCGATGCGGATTTTGCGCAAGCCGCGGTCTGGCGAATCAAGCTTCCCGCCGGTTTTGATCCGGCGGAGGGCAACGCGTTATTGCGCATTCGCTACACGGGTGACGTCGCCCGCGTTTATCTTGGTGACCGGCTGATCACCGACGATTTCTACAACGGCGCGGCGCTGGAGGTCGGGCTGCGGCGCTACGCCGCTGAATTGAAGCATGCCGAACTCACCATCGCCATTCTGCCTCTGCGTCGCGATGCGATCACGGGCGGCAAGCCGCTCATTTATGTGCCGGTCTCGGCTCAGCCCGATTTTGCTGGACGCGACAGCGTGGTGCGTATCGACGGCGTCGAACTGGTCCCGAACTCCGGAGCCGGGATTAAGTCTGAGCCGTAACGATGCAGTTGGGGTCACCGCGAAATATACGAGTTGAATACCGTAGAGGGAAATTCGACGACGGCGTTTTATCACCAAAAATGAAGCCCATTTCTATGATTTTGTTCAGAAGATCGCACTCTGGGATTTCGTGTATTAGGTGTGTTTCGTGGTCATCTTTCCGAATAGATACGGCTGAGTAGGAGACACGATGAAGCTGCACCGATTCCTCCTGCTTGCTTTTGTCTTCGTGACGGGCAGTCGCGCCGCCGAGCTGGTGCACGTCGATGAGGCCGGCGTCATCCGCTGGAACGCCGACCAGCGCGAGGTGGCGCTCTTTGGCGCGAACTATTGCCTGCCCTCGGCGAGTGATTATCGCGCGGCGGGCTACGTCGGTGCCGACCGGAAGAAACTTGTCGAGCAGGATTTGACCCACTTTGCGCGGATGGGCTGGGACGCGGTGCGCTTGTGCCTGTGGGGTGATTGGGAAAATTCTGATCAGGCGGGCAACCTGATCGTCAACGATCATCTCGACGTCATGGACTACGCAATCGCCGAGGCGAAGAAGCGCGGGGTCTATATCTTGTTTACGCCGATCACTACCTACGCGGCGTGGTGGCCGGATGCGAAAGCCGACGCGCCTTACGCGGGGTTTTCGAAACACTTTGAAAAAAGCGAACTCGGGAAGAATCCCGCCGCGATCGC
>JANYDX010000379.1 GCA_025363395.1 Verrucomicrobiota bacterium | reverse complement strand
GAGTCCATCGTGTGATAGAAGGTCCACAGAGCTGCGCTGGGATGGACGCGTTGGAGACCCAGCCAGTCCTTGCTCTCGGCGAACATGCCGCGATCAGGCAACCAGAGCAGCTCGCGCATCGCACGGGCGATGAATTCTGCTTCGCGGAGGTAGGGCGCCGGATCGGCGCCGACCAGCGGCGCGATGCGAGCGGCCATCTTGTTGTGCCAATAATTATAGGCGGAAGCGTGGGCGGTTCCCCCGCCGCTGTATTGCAGATCGTCGCTGGCCCAAATGACGGCATACGCTTCGTAGAGCGGAAGTTTTTCCGGCCCGAATTCACGCCTGAACAGGCGCCGCTCCCAAGCCAGATGGCGCTCGACGACCGGCCACATTTTTTTGGCGAGCTCGAGGTCCCCGGTCCAGCGGAGATGACGGAACAGCGCGTCAATATAGACGAGGTTCATGTCGTAGTGGCTGTTTGAAAGATCGCCGTTGCTGTGAAGTGCGGATTCGCGACGGGCGAGGTTGCTGCCTTCTTCCGGCGGAGGGAGGTTGTCCGGAATCGGATCGGTATTCTGGCGGCCGGCCCAATAAATGAGATGAGCGCGCGCTCGCTCATGCCACCCGAGGGCGTCGAGGAGATACGGCCCGCGCCAACCCAGCAGCTTCGTGCGCCAGGCGATGGCACCGTGCATGATCGCGTTTTCCGGCGCATCCCAGACTGCATCAGCCGCCACGTTCAAGGCGCCGACCGCCGCATTGAGAAAGGGATCGGGCGTGTCCACGGTGACACGGTTGCGCAGGGTGGTGAAGTGCTGTTCCGTTTCCTCGAACAGCCGGGGCAGATCAGCCGGATTAAAAACCGGAGGCAGGGAAAGTTTGGCGGGATCGCGTTTGATGCCCGCCCGATCGGCGCTCACTTCGCGGTAAGTGGCCAGTTCTTCGGCGGCGAGAGAGTCCGAGGCGATTCGCTGCAAGGAAAGCAGGAGTGGCTGGCCGGCGCGGAGCGGCGCACGACCGACGATGACCGGCAGGACCGGCGATGATTTTGCCGGGGCGTTCAGCAGCGTGTTGAGGTCGTTCCAGTGGATCGCGTCGGCGAGAGCGAGGGTGGCCGCGGCGGGCGCGAGGCCGAGGATCGTGGCCGACTTTGCGTGCAGCGTGAATGAGCCGGGGGTAAGTTCGCAGGTGTTATCGCGACAAAACTCAGGTTGGAGCTGGAAATATTCGCTGATAGGCACGCGCTCGGTGCCGATGTCGCCGTCGCGCGCACCGCGCTGGCCGTTGGCTCCGCCGTATGCCCAGATTAATTCCAGGCCGGGACTGGTGTCGGTGGACTCGGCGCGCACGATCATTCCTTCCGTTTGATCATACGCCAGGACAGCGATTCGGAGCACGCCCCTGTCGCTGAGCAGGGGATCGCGGATTTCGTAGAGCAACTCCCCGGGCCGGTAGCGCGTGACGATATTTCCTGCCTCGTGCAGCCATTTCGTGCCGGTGGAGGAACGGATCCCGAGGCGGAGGTTGCCACCGCGCCCCGGCAGGTAGAGGAGAAACTCCGGTTTGTCTCCGCCGTCCACGCGGAAGGCGGTGTTGCCGCCGTAAAGCGACCGGTTGAAAAACTCCCGGCCGTTTTCGATCACAAAATCGGCGCCGTCAGGCCGGTAGCGCAGCGGGCGCTCAATGTTGTCCGTCAGGTTTGGGAATATCTTGCGCGCGCCCAAGGCCTGTCCGCCGGCCGTGATGGTAAGCTTGAGCAGCGCCAGCGCGACGAGGCCGGTAACGGCGAAAATGAAGCGGGGTATTTTCAAACGGGATAAAATACAGGGAACAGACGAAGCCGGACGTGGCGAGCCCGGTCGAAATTGACAGTCCAAAATACGCATCGCGACCTACTGAGAATCCGGTAGTCTGCGCGCTTGGCGTGGTGGCGTAATTTTGCACACTCGGTTTCCTATGTGGAGAAGTTCCTGCCCATTTCAATCGCCTCGAACATTGACGATGGAAACGGAGTCGCTGCCGGCGGGAAGGTTTTCCCTCTCTGTACTCTGGGTTGTTAACGGCCCGCGCCGTCCCGTCTCGTTTTGTCCATGAAGACAAGAATCCATGGAGTTGGCCCACGCGGATGGATGAGGTTGGGTGGACAGGCGCTTGGGGTTGTCGGCTTGGCGCTTCTGCCCAAGTGCCCTGCTTGTCTCATGGCCTACGCCGGGGTTCTTGCAGCCTGCGGCGTGGGCATGGCCACGATCCTGGCTTGGTCGAACTGGCTTCTCGTGGGCATTTGCGGACTGGTGCTCTGTTATCTTCTGCGAATCGCGGTGCGATTGGGCCGGCCGGCGCCGGTGATTTTCGCCGGCGTGGGTTTTGCCGCCCTGCTCGCCAACCGTTTCCAAATGGAGTCTGAGGTCCTGCGTTGGGGCGGGCTCACGGCTTTCGCAATCGGCTGCGTGCTGCCCTACCTCCGCCGCGGGATGGCGCACGACGTGCCCGGTGATTTACCCTGACGAATTTTCCAGCACTGCGACCCAATGGCCGCAGTTGCTTTTTAAAACACAAACTCAATCCAGCCATGAACCAGACAGCCATTACCAGCAAACGGGCCACGTTTCTGAATCCCACTGCGGTTTCCCGCAACCTGACCGTAAGAAAAAGTGTTTACGATCTCACCACTGCGGAGGTCTTATCCCTCCGCCGGGCCATCGCGGCCATCCAAGCCATCAGCGACAACCGCGGCTACCAATACGTGGCGAGTGTCCACGGGTTGAACCAGTATCTTTGTCCACACGGCAATCCGCGTTTTGCGATTTGGCATCGGCCGTATGTGCTCATGATGGAACAGGCCCTGCAGGCCTTCTCGCCTGGACTTGCGCTGCCCTATTGGGACTGGACTTCGCTGCGCGCGCGGACCGAAGGCATCCCGGCGATTTTCACCGCGCGCACCTATCGGGTTGCTGGGGGCCGTCCGATCCCCAACCCACTGTTCAAGGCGGCGGTGAGTTTTTCAAACCAGGCAGGGGTTTCCGTGACGTCCCGTTCTACCGGAACTCCGAGTGGACTGTCTGGGATGCCCGGTCTGGTGCAGACGGCCAATCGCACCACCAACTACGATCGCTTTACCGCCGCTCTCGAACAGCCGCATAACGCGGTGCACGGCTGGGTGGGCGGCACGATGGGGCAGGTGAATTTTGCCGCATTCGATCCGGTGTTCTGGGTGCACCACTGTTTTGTCGAAAAAATATTTTGCGACTGGCAGGATCGCACGGGTGCGCCCATCACGCCGTCGGTGGCCGGACAAGTGCTGGCTCCGTTCAACAAGCGTACGGAGGATGTCTGGAACTATCACGCTCTGGGCTATCGTTACGCACCGGAAGGCGCCCGGGTGGTCCCTTCCGCGAGTCTGACCGCGACTTCAAAAGCCGGCAAACGCTCTGCCAGTACAGCCAGCTTTGCCCTAGCCAACACTCCCGACGATGTAGTCCGCGCCGAGCTACACTTCGTGAAGACCGTGCCGCCGGTGGATTCGTTTGAAGCGAGGATTTTTTTCAACGAAGAAAATCCCGGGGTCGCGACGCCGACAAAAGACAATCCGCACTATGCCGGTTCGCTCTTTATGTTCGGCCACGGCAAGTGCACGGGAGACGAAGGTCATTGCCAGGTGCCAAAGGTGCCGGCGGACGCCACGCATTTTGCAGTCGTCCGGCCGGAGCACCATCTCACGCCTCGTACGATATCGCTCGATGTGACCAAGGCGGTGCAGTACGCGAAGGCCGCGTCGAACGATGGCCAGATTGAGGTAAACATCGTGCTGGTGGATGCTCAGGGAAAGGAAGTCGCCCGGGACGAACTCGATTTCGAGATGCTCACCCTGGACGCCATCTGAGGTCGTCTGAGTATTTCGGAGGTGGAGCGCGGCTTGTCCCCAAGTTGATTTGGGGGGGCGCTCCACCTTGCCGTGGTGAGATTGTGGTGCTACGTTCGCTCCCATGATGAAGCTCGCGACTCTTGTCCTCGGCCGTTCCATCCGTTCAGGGGAGCGAATTGGGATGATCGACCTGCCGTCGCCGGCAGAATTGCGAGGCTGTGTTCTTCAACTCGTGTTGGAAGGCGTGCACAAAACAGCCGCCTCACTGGTTTTGCGGGTCATGTTCGCCGTCGGTGGAAGCGCGCCGATTGGCGCGGGCGATCTCTACACCTATGGTGAAAGCCCGGCTGGTGCGGGCGCGGAAGCATCGGACAAATTTCAGCCCATGACCCTTTCACTCGACGTGACTGCGGCGGTGCAAAAGCTCGGCGGGGCGCGCCGGATTGAACTTTCGGTCCAAGTACTCGACCACCATGGCGTCGCGGTCGACGAAGCGCTCGTGGTGAGCCGCATCGAATTGCAGTCCGAACCGTCGGCTTGATGTAATTAGGTTTACGGTTCGCCGCGCTAGGGACGCAGGGCTGGAAATTTTTCCGCTCGGTGGACTGTATCTCCGCCGGATTACTTTTTCCCCTTCGGCTTGGACATGCCGGCAAGATCCGTTTGGGCTTTCTCCAGTTTCGTCTGCAATTCCGCAGACTGGGCTTTTGCCGCATCCAAATCCTTTTGGATCACGACCGCGCCGGCTTTGGATTGGTCGAATTTTGTCTGTAACGATTCGAGGGCCGTTTTGGATTCCCCGGCTCGAGCCTGCAGTTGATCGGCGTTAGTTTTCGCTTCATCCAGCTGGGATTGAAGCTCCGCTCCTGCTGCCTTGGTTTCGGTGAGCTGCTTTTGAGTATCTGCAGATCCTGCTTTTGCTTCCGCCAACTGACTTTGGAGCTGGGCGGTCGATTGGTTGGCGTCTTCGACCTGTTTTTGCAGCGCGGCGTAAGCCGTCTTCGCCTCGGCCATTTGCGACTGCAACTGGGAAATTTCCGCTTTGCTCTGCTCGAGCTGCGCCGAGTTTTGGGTGACGAGCCGGTCGCGTTCGCCGAGTTTGCTCCACGCGAGTCCCGCTACTCCCACCAACGCGATGGCAAGCACGGCGATGATGATCGTTGATGCAGGAGTTTTTTTAGGGGTGGTTAACCGCGTATCTTCCATGGTGATTGAGTTCATGTCGGGGATTTTGGTTGGGGGTAATGAGTGACTGATTGCTGACGTTTCTATTTAGAACGCATTTCCAAGGGGGCGGTTCCCGCAATTCGAACACATCAAACTCCGCAAAACAGTGCACGCGTGATTTTACGAGCCGCGTCCATACCCAAGCGGTGGATCGAATCGCCAAAGTAAAGTGAAACGCGCCTGCGCGAAACGAACCGAGCCCGGCGGTTGTGGTTGATCGGAGTGCGGCTCAAGGCTGAGCCGGGAAATGCCGTCGTCGCGTGAGGGGAATCGATTACAACCGACGATCCGATCTACGTTGTTCGTCCCGGAAGAGACGTTTTTTGCCTACTATTTTCAGGGCGAGGCCAAAAACCAGTCCAAATAAAATCAGCCAGATCGCGCCCCCGATCAAAAAATGACCGAAGCCCACCGCCAGTTTATCGCCATTGGACACCACCCACGCGCTACCCTTGGGTGTTTTGGTAAAAGTCAGCGACTCGGCGACAAATCGCTGCCAGCCGTAGTGGTGGATCAGATAAATGCGATTGGCGGCCACCTCCGCGAGGAAGAGCGCACCAATCGCGATCACAAAAAATGTAACGACGCCGACGCCCGTGGGTTGATCGTTATTTTGTGATGCAGTGCTCATCGGTCTCTGAAATAGTCAGGCTTTAGGGACGGTAATTAAAATTATCGCGTTCGGAACTCCGCCGCGGTGGAAACACTCGGATGACATGTTTCCGGACAAAGCGATTGGTTCGTTTTACTTTTTCCGCACACTATTGGCCGGCGAAAAACCACTCTATTGCCGGATTATTCGGAATCCACTATTTCGCAAAATTGAGCGAAGTCACGCGAACGACTGCTGGATAAATTGTCTCTGAAAGGCTTTTTATCCTTCGTCCCCTTCGCGAGACACACCCTTTTCCAAGTAAAGTGGCTACGGCATTTTGAAATCACTCTAACGCGCGGTCTTGAGGCCGCTGGCCAGGAGGGTTTCGAAGTGGGGTTCGGTTTCTTCTCTGGAAACGGCGGTGACTTCGACTTTCTGGAAGCCGGCGTTTTTCAGGAAGGCGTGAAGCGCGCTTTCCTTGAAGCCGAGCCACAGGTCGCCGTAGAGCTCGCGCGCTTTTTCGAAATTGTGCTCCTTCAAATCGAGCAGGAGGAGCTGGCCAGCGGGCTTCAAAATGCGGAAGGCTTCGTTCACCGCATTCTGGGGATGGCTGGCGTGGTGCAGCGCCTGCGAGAGAATGGCGAGATCCACGGATTGGTCGGGCAGGGGCACCTGCTCGATGTCGCCGAGCTTGTAGGTGAGATTGGCGAGACCATTTTTCCGCGCGAGCTCGGTGCCGACCTCGACCATGCGCGGGGAATTGTCGATGCACCACACGCGTTCCGCGCGGTTCGCGATGAGTTGCGACAGGAGGCCTTCGCCTGCGCCCAGATCGGCGACGGTGATGGCGGGCACGAGTCGCAGCGCCAGGTGGCCGATGGCTTCCCATGAACGGCCGGGGCAATGATTTTTGCCGAGACGACCCGCGATCAGGTTGAAATATTGCTCGGACAACTTGCGGCGTTTCTGCAGGACGCGATCAAGGTTGCTCCGATCCTCGCCGGATTCGGGCAGTTCGGTGACTGATTCGCAGGCGGCTTGGATCAGGGTCAGCTGATTCGCGGGAAGCGTCGTCCGGAGGGAGTAAAAGGCTTTTTTGCCGTCGCGTCGGTCAGTCACGAAGCCGGCCTGGCGCAAGAGGGCCAGTTGGGAGGAAATGCGCGACTGCGCCATGCCGAGGATTTCCTGCAGCTCGGCGACGGAGAGTTCTTCCGTGAGCAGCAGCGCGAGCACGCGGAGCCGGGTGGAGTCGGAAATGATTTTCAGGGTTTCCCAAGAGGAGTTCACGCGAAGTGCCGCAATGCATAGGAGGCGGCGGCGGAGTCTGCAATCCTAGTTCGTGGAGGGCGAAGCAGGAGGAAAAGAGTTCGAATTTGCCACGAAACCCCCGAAAATGAAAAACGGTGGGGCTTGTTATTCTTAAAGAGTTGTTGGGGGATCGCTGTCCCGGCGGATCAGGGATATTCGCCCTACCTAAGACGCGCCAAAAACCATTCTTCGGTGGCCAATAAAAAGGCCGCGCTTTGGGCGCGGCCTTGGGAAAGGGAGGGCTCGGCTCCGTGGGAGCCAGAAACCAAATTACTTCTTGGTGTCGACGTAGCGACTGATACCGGCGATCTGGAATTCTTGGTTCGTGCCGGCGATCTTGAGCTTCACGTGTTCGCCGATTTTCTTGCCGAGGAGAGCCTGGCCGAGCGGGGTCTTGTAGGCGATGCGGTGATTGTCGGGATCGCTGTCCCACGCGCCGAGCACCGAGTAACGGACGGCTTTACCGTTGGCGACATCGCGGAGATCCACGATGGTGCCGGCGCTGACCTGGTCGGTCGAGGCTTCGGCGAAGTCGGTGATGCGGGCGCGGGCAAGATCGCGTTCGAGCTGCACTTTCTGGCCCATGAGGACGGACTGGTCCTGCTTGGCCATCTTGAATTCAGAGTTTTCCTTGAGATCACCGTGCTCGCGGGCGGTGGCGATGGCCTTGGAGTTGTCCGGGATGCGTTTGGAAACGATTTCTTCGTATTCGATGCGCTTGCGCTCGTAGCTCTCGCGGGAAACGAGGAACTGCTCGTCCTTGGTCTCAGCTTCGCCGGAAACGAGGGATTGGAGCGAGGGGAACAGCTTAATGAAGCGCGCCAGGAGGGATTTCTTAGTGAGTTCCTCAAAGCCTTGGTTGAGCAGGAGGCTGTTCGCGAGATCGCGGGCGGTTTCCGTGTCGGCGGTCGAAAGGAGATCGGCGATCAGGTCGGGATCGTCGCTGAGGACTTCGCCCAACGGAATGCGGCGGGTACCCGCGGACTGCAGTGCCTCGTAATCGATGGCGAAGAAAATGGCGCCCAGCAGGCGGGGGGTCACGAGGTCGGCGAGGAGCTTGGAGAATTTCTTCGAGTGGCGGTTCTTGATGACCCACAGCAAGACGGGCGCGCGCAGGTTCTGCTCGGTCTTCCAGCGCTTGAGGGCGGCGGCCAATTCGTCGGCCTGGCCATTTTCCATGAGGAAATTGATGCACTCGGTGGTGAACTTGCCCTGTGAGGTCTTGAGAAGGGCGAAAACAATTTCGCGCCATTCGAGGGGATGCGTTTCCTTGACGAGGTCGAGGAAGCGGGACTGGAAGTGGACGGGAATCTTTTCCGCGATGGCGGTGAGGCCGCGGACTTCCTTGATCAGATCGGTCTGGGTCGGGGCGACATTCGCGGACTCATGGCCCAGGATTTTGGAGAGCTCGTCGCGGACGAAGGCACCGTAGAGTCGTTCGGCGGCATCGAGCTGGTTGCTGTCGCGGACGGCGTCGGTGATTCCGCTCAATACATGAGCGAGGGACGGCTTGGACTCTTCTTTAATGGATGCGGCGAGTAAATCCTCGGCGAGGGAGATGCGGCGGCGGGCGGAGCGGGTGTTGGCGAACTCCTCCATGATCTCGGTTTCGGCTGAAACGGGTTCATCGCGGACGATGTAGCACTCGATCTTCTTGGCGGGAACGCTGACGCGGGGATCCTTGACCAGCTGCTTCTTGACGTTGGAGAACCAGCGTTTGAATTTGTCCTCGCCGACGACTTGGGTGAGGACGATTTCGACCTCGATGGCGCTCGCGGCTTTCCCTGGGTAAGGAGACAGAGTCTCGATGACAAGCTGAACGGGATCGTTCTCAATCAGCTCTTTAATGCGGTCGGGTTCAGTTTCCTTACGAGCCAGGATGTGTTTGGCCGGTAGGATTTCCATGCTGGTGACACAAAATACGGGGTCCATGGGGTGAGCCTTCTTGCCCTTGAAATCGATGAGCAGCTTTTGTTCGCCCTCACTGTAAGATTTAATCTGGCCGAAGCCCCAGCTGCGGTGGACGACGTAGGAACCCGGCTCCATCGTCTCAAGCTTGGCTTTGGACGCTTTGAGGGCGGGGTGTTTGGCAATGATCGCGGAGATGGCTTCTGAATTCATAATTGCGTAACGAGTCGGTGAACCGATTAGTAGAGGGCACAATGCCGGAAGATGTCAAACAGGGTTTGGAAAAAGCCTCGGAAGGGGCAAAAAGCACGCCGGGCGGCTGGGCCGCCGCCGTTGGACTGACCGAGCTCTGGCTCGCCCGGGCGGAGCGGGTGGACGCGTTGCTGGAGGGACTTGCGCCCACACTGACCGCACAGGAGCGCGCACGTGCCCAACAACTTTTCTATGGCGTGGTCCGCTGGTCGAACCGGCTGGAGGCCGCGCTTGACGGGCTCATGGCCCATCCGCCGCGCACCAAGGTTCGCGCCCTCCTGCTCGTGGCGGGGTTTGAATTGCTGGAAGGCGGTCCGGATTTGACGGCCAAAGTCATCCATCACGCGGTTGAGAAAGCGAAGAGCGTGACGAGTCCGAAGGAAGCACGGCTGGTCAATGCCGTGGCCCGCAAGATGGCGGCACGCCTGGCGGAGATCCCCGACGATCTCGCGACGGAATTGGGTCATCCCGAATGGCTGGTCAACCGCTGGCTCAGGCAATTTGGTCCGGTCGCCACGCGGCAGCTCCTGGAATGGAACCAGCAGCCGGCGCCGGTTTACGCGCGCTGGCGGATTGACGCGCCGGTGCCCGAATTTCTCGCGCCGACAAAATGGGCCGGGTTTTACGAGGTGAAGGCCGGCAAATGGGACGAAGTCCGCCGGTTGGCGAATGAAGGTGCGCTCTATCTCCAGGATCCGTCGACCCGGCTTTGCATCGAGTTGCTGGCACCGCAGCCCGGTGAGGTTATTCTCGATGCCTGTGCTGCCCCCGGTGGCAAAAGCCTGTTCATCGCCGATACCATGAAGAGTGGTCGGGTGGTGGCACTCGATGAACCTTCCGCGCCGGGCAAAACCGATATCCGCATCGTGCGGTTGAAGGAAAATCTAGCGCGCGCCCCCATTGGAGTGACGGTGGCGCTGACCCAAGCCGATCTGCGGGCGGTTAACACAAATTTTTATCGCAATCTCAACCTCCCGGAAAGCTACGATGCGGTCCTGCTCGATGCGCCGTGTTCAAACACCGGCGTCATGCGTCATCGCATCGATGTGAAATGGCGGTTGCAGGACGGCGATTTTGCCAGGCACGCGGAGCAACAAGTGGAATTGCTCCATGCGGCGGCGCGACTGGTGAAATCCGGCGGCCGGCTCGTTTACAGCACGTGCAGCGTCGATGCCGATGAAAACGACGGCGTCGTCAAAACCTTCTTCGACAGCCGGGCCGGCGGACCTTTTTGCCTTGAGCGCAGCGTACGCGCGTTGCCGTGGGTCGACGGCCACGACGGAGCGGGGGCGTTTTTATTCATAAAAGCGTAAGAGGAAAAGCGAATCGTTCCAAAGGGCCCCAGCACAACATGCAAAACTGCTTTATTCTTCGGATCAGCTCCCTGTCATTAATCGCTTCTCTCTTCATGACGTCTCCGGTCCTGGCGGTGAAGGACCGGGTAATTCCGGTTTCACCGGGCGATCTGCAGATGAACCAGGCGATAGAAGCTGCGCGAATAAAACTGCCGCATTTCTGGAAGGTCAGGGCGGCGCTGAAGAACGGATAAAAAGAATTTTGTCTGAAGGTTAGGGAAGCGCTGATTAAATCGGAGCCAAAAAATCAAAGCCCTGTATGAGAGAATATTCGAGTTTTCGTTAGATGGGGGAGACGGAAATCGCACGTTACGCAGTTGGCCAAAGTCCATCCCTGAATTAATCAGCGCTTCC
>JANYDX010000372.1 GCA_025363395.1 Verrucomicrobiota bacterium | reverse complement strand
CGCGAATCAACCGGTCCAAGGCAGCAATAACGGCCGGCTGGTCCTGGTTGGAAATCAAATTGCCCGAGCGACCGGGCTCGAAGCATTCACCGACCCCCACGATATCGTACGCGACCGCCGGCAGGCCGTGTAGTTGCGCTTCGATCAGGAAGTTCGAAAGTGATTCACTTTGAGAGGCCAGCAGGGCGACATCGGCCGCGTGATAAAGCGGCGCGGGGTCGGATTGATACCCGAGAAACTTCACCCGAGCCCCGAGGCCAAGATCGTGGGCCAGCCGTTCGCACTTTTTGCGGGAGGGACCTTCGCCGGCCAGCCATAGCTGCCAATCGAGGTAACCCGGCAATTTGGAGCAAATCTCGATAAGTTCGCGCTGGTTTTTCTCCGCCCGGAACATCGCGACGTTGAGTAAAACCATCGTACTCTGACTGGCTCCATGATAGCGTCGAAGGGGAAGGTTGGGCGGCGTGTCTTCGTCGGAGAAGCGCAAAACGGGATTGTGGATGACAGTGATTTTGTGGGAAGGGATGTTATAGGTGTCGATAAGGACACGTTTCGCTACGTGGCTGTTCGCCACGACGTGTTGGCAGGACCGCAGCGAATGCACAAATAGATAAGGGAGCACTTTTCCCGTGCGCATGGTGCAGATCACGGCGGCCTTTGGCAGGCGGCGGGCGATGAAACTCGCATAGCAGTTCGCCATGCGGCCCATGCAAAGCACCAGATCAGGGGAGGCTTCTTCGGCCGCGCGCAACAGGCCGGGCGCAAACCAGTCCAGACCGGTGTCGAACGATTGGAGTGAGCGGAAGGCAAAGGGTTGTTGTTCCGCGTCCACTTCGAGGACGCCCCGGGGCCGGAAGGTGAGCAGAGTGATTTCGTGGCCGGCCTTGGCGAAGGCGGCGGCCATAAACACGGACTGGCGCTCAGTGCCGCCGCTACGAAGATAGTCTTGAACGATGAGAATTTTCATTGCTCCGCGGTGGTGCGCGGCAAAAGTCAGTTGATCATTCAATGAACAACGCATTCGTCAATATGCTGGTGCGCTGGCTGATTCTCGCCCTCGGGGTGACCTTGAGCACCAAAATCGTCCCCGGGATCAGCTATGACACGGGTACGACCCTTGCGGTGGTGGTAGTGATGCTGAGCTTTTTCAACGCGGTCCTCAAGCCATTGCTCCTGCTCTTTACGCTGCCTTTTATCGTTCTGAGCCTGGGCATCGGGATTTGGATCATTAACGCGATCTTGTTTTATTTCGTCGGCCGATTGGTGGACGGCTTTCATGTCGCCACATTTGGCTCCGCCTTGTGGGGCGCTTTGATTGTGAGCCTCACGAACCTGCTGTTGAGCCGCATGCTCACACCGCCCCGGCCGCCCGGTGGCCCCGGCCCGGCCCGGGAGGCCAAGCGGGATGATGTGATCGATATTTGAACCGCCGGTTCCGGCCGGTTTACGTGCGAAGCCATCAGGATCAGGCGGCTTGAGTTTCCATTTGACGGTGAGGGACGGGACGGCGACGTTGGCGGCCAATCTATTTCAAAAACTATGTCCGAAACGATTTACGATCTGGTGGTTATTGGTGGCGGTCCGGCTGGCTATGTCGGGGCGATTCGCGCCGGCCAGCTGGGTAAGAAAGTGGCCGTGATTGAAATGGAACGCGCCGGCGGCACCTGTCTTAATTGGGGCTGCATTCCGACCAAGGCGCTGCTTAAGAGCGCCGAGCTATACCGCACGATTCAGAAAGCCGATGCTTACGGACTCAGTGTCAGTGGTGTCAGTTTTGATTTCCCTAAGGTCATCGAACGTTCCCGCGGTGTGTCCAATCAGATGGCCAAGGGCGTGGAATTTCTTCTCAAGAAGAACCAGGTCGATTACTTCACCGGCAAGGCCCAAGTGGTCGTGCCCGGCATGGTGGAAATCACCGAGGGCGATAACAAGGGGAAGTTTTTCCGCACGAAAAACATTCTGTTATGCACCGGCCAGAAGGCGAAGCCATTGCCGGGTCTGCCCGTCGATGGGGTGCGGGTGATGACTTCGCGTGAAGCGCTCGTCGCCAAAGCTCCGCCCAAGACGATGGCGATCATCGGTGCCGGTGCGATCGGCGTGGAGTTTGCCTATTTCTTCAATGCTTTTGGCACGAAGGTCACGCTCATCGAGATGCTACCCCAGGTTTTACCGGTGGAAGATGAAGAGGTCGCAAAGCTCCTGCAGCGCAGTTTTGAAAAGCAGGGCATGGTAATCCACACCGGCACGAAGAGCGAAAATATCCGCGTGGGCGAGGAGAGTGTGAAGCTTGATCTCGTCAAGGATGGCGCGAAGACCGAACTGGAAGTCGAGACGGTCCTCGTCGCCATCGGCATCACGTCGGCCCTGGATGGGCTCTATTCTTCCAAGGTGAAGATCGACGTGGATCGTGGCTTTGTGAAAGTGGGTGCTGATTACCAGACCAGCACACCGGGCGTGTATGCGGCGGGTGACATTCAAGGTCCGCCCTGGCTGGCTCACGTGGCCTCGTTCCGTGCGGTCCAAGCTGTTGAGGGCATGTTCGGCCACAGCAAGCCGAAGCAGGTCGGCATTTTCCCGGGCTGTACCTATTGCCAGCCACAAGTGGCGAGCACCGGACTGACGGAGAAAGCGGCGAAGGAAAAGAAGCTCGATTACAAGGTCGGCAAATTTCCTTTCACGGCCGTGGGCAAGGCAGTCGCAGCGGGGGACACCGAGGGTTTTGTGAAGGTGATCGCCGACGCCAAGACCGGTGAAATTCTCGGCGTGCATATCATCGGGAATGAAGCCACCGAGCTGATCGCGGAATATGGCCTGGCGATGAATCTCGAAGCCACCGTGGACGAGATCCACGATTCGATTCACGCGCATCCGACGCTCTCCGAAGCATTGGGCGAAGCCGCCCTGGCGACACTGGGCAAGGCGATCCACATCTGAGCGGAGTTTTCAGCGTTTGGTTTCAGGTGGAGATTTGAAAATAGAAAAGGCCGGCAGTAAGCCGGCCTTTTTGCTGTAGAAAGTGGTGCGAATGCCCGGAGTCGAACCGGGATCAATAGCTTCGGAGGCTACTACACTATCCATTGTGCTACATTCGCAGGGAATCGAGCGATCAGCTTTCGCGTGCGCTCCCGCTTTTCAAGCTGTTTCCTACGGGCGCCGCGGATAGCAACGACAGATCGCCAAGGTAAATCAGCTTCTACAGCAGCGGACACTCCGCGACTGGTTGGCCGCTCAATGCGCGACCGTGACGGTCGCGGTCATCGGCTGGCCGATTTCCTTCAGCAGGTCCTTGAACCAAGGCTGGGCGACGTCGAACGCCTTGCCGCCTTTGATGCGGGGAAATTCGATGGCGCGAAGCTCGTTGCCGCGTTCCTCGTCCTGTCCGATGAGGCCGGTCTCGCCGTTTTTCGCACATTCCACGGCCTTGAGTACGCAGGTGTCGATGAGCTTGAAGTCCTCCTCGTTGGCGGGGGCAGAACGGGCGAAATAGCCGCTCTT
>JANYDX010000345.1 GCA_025363395.1 Verrucomicrobiota bacterium | reverse complement strand
GGCTGATGACCTCGTTCATATCAATGGTGTTTTTGGTTTTGATTTCATCGCCGTCGTTCAACGGGGCCGCGGTCGGCGTGCCAAAGCTGACGCCGAGATAATTGGCTCCGAGCAGACTGGAGACTTCCACGCTGGCCACCGCATCGTTGGGAATCTTCACCTTCGGCAAAATGGTAAGGACAGCTTCGACCCGCTGATTGCCCAGCCGGGTGTTGCTCACCGCGCCAATCTTGACCCCCGCCATCAGGACATCATCGCCGATTTTGAGTCCTTTGAGGTTGGTGAAGCCGGCGATGACCGTGTAGCCGCTTTGCTTGAAAAGGTGGCCGCCATTCAGCGACTCAAACGTGATCCAGGCGAGCGCGAGGCCGAGCACGAAGAAAAGCCCCACACGGATGGCTTGTTGTGAATTATTCATGGTTGTTCTCCAGTTGTTTGAAACGGGGATTCTTGAGGTCGATGACCGGGTTGAGGAAATTAGTGATGGCGGGATCCTTGGACTGCTTGACCTCGGCGGGCGTGCCGATGGCGCAAATGCGGCCGTCCATGATGATGGCAAGACGGTCGGCGATACTGAAGGCTAGGGCGCGGTCGTGGGTGACGACGATCGTGGTGACGGCGGTTTGCTCGCGCAGCGTGGCGATGATTTCGATGATGGTGGCGCTCATCACGGGATCGAGCTCGGAAGTGGGTTCGTCATAAAGCAGCAGCTGCGGTTCCATCACGAGGGCGCGGGCGATGGCCACGCGTTTTTTCATGCCGCCGGAAAGTTCGGAGGGGAACTTCTTCACGGCTTTCTCGAGGGACAGAATGGTCAGCGCGTTCATCACCCGGTCGCGAATGCCGCTTTCGTTGCACAGGCGGTGTTCTCGCGGATAGAGCGCGAGGTTGTCGTAAACGGAGAGCGAGTTGAACAACGCGCCGGCCTGGAAGACGAGGGCGAGGTGGACTTTGTCGCGGGTGGCGGGGTCGGAGGCGTCAAATTCACCGATCTTCACGTCGCCGCTGGTGGGGCGTTCGAGTCCAACGATGTGTTTCAGCAGAACGCTCTTGCCTGAACCGCTAGGCCCCATGATGCAGAAAATTTCCCCGGCTTTCACCTCAAGGCTGATGTCGCGCAGAACGGTGGTCCGGCCGAACTTCTTGGACAATTTATTGACGGTGACCCCGAACGTTTTCCCGATGAAGGGAGCGGCGGTGTATGCGGTGCTGGCAAAATTGGAACTCATGGTGGTCAGAGGAGAATTTTGGTGACGAAGTAGTCGAGCACCAGAATGAGAATGAGCGAGGTGACGACGGCTTTGGTGACGGAGGCGCCGATTTCACGCGGACCGCCGCGCGTATTCAGCCCGGTGTAGCAGCACACCAGCACGATCGCGAAACCGAAGACCTCGGCTTTGAGCAGACCGTCAACGATGTCCTGGGGCTTCATGAAATGTTTCAACGCGGCAAAGTAAGCCTCGCTGTCGACGGAGATGAAGTGGGTGTACTGACAGACGATGGCGCCGCCGTACCATCCGCAGAGATTAGCGATGATGGCCAGCACCGGCATCATGACCAGGACGGCCGCGAGCCGGGGAAGGACCAGCATGCGCTCCGGTGGAATGCTCATGGTTTCCAGTGCGTCGACTTCCTGGTAAACCTTCATGGAGGCGAGTTCCGCGGTGATGGCGGATCCGACGCGGCCGGCCAGCAGAATGGAAACCATCATCGGCCCGAGTTCGCGCGCCATGGAGAGGCCCACCAAGGTGCCGATGAACTGCTTGGCGCCGAAATTTTCCATGCTGTAGCCGCTTTGCAGGGCGAGCACGCTGCCGATAAAGAAGCTCAGGATTGTGACAATCGGCAGGGTGGTGTAGCCGATGAAATAGCATTGCTCGATGAAGCGCGGAAACTGCCTGGGCAGCGTCGGGATGTATTTCAGCGACCGGACCAGCAGCAGGATCGTGCCGCCGATGTTGCCGAGAACGAGTTTGATTTGATTCATGGCGATGGGGCCGCAGGGGCCGGGGAGGCTGAGGACGAACGGAAATCGAACAGGGAAAATTTCCACCGGCCGGTGTCCGTTTGACGCTGCCAGGAAAGCAGGCCGAGGCCGAGTGCTATCCGGGAATTTTCCGCCGTGATTCGCCGGCTGTAAAGCGGGCCGAAATGAAATTCTTTTTCCACCGGGGATTTTTTCCAGGTCAGCAGGTTGAAGAGCACGGAATGGCGGATGTCGTCGGGCGCACGTTGATCATAACGGTAGACGGCAAAGAGCGGCGTGTAGAGTTGGCGGATAGGCGCATTCGTGGGGAAAAAAACTTCGAACGGACTGAACACCTGCAGTTGCCGGAGGCCCGCGCCATTGTTCCATGAGGTGAACAAAGGCCAGAGATGGGTTTTGTGCGCGGGAGCAGCTTGGGGGTTGGTGGTGCTGCGTTGGGTCAGCGACCAATACAGGAAAAAGAGTACTTGGTTTTGTTCCTGGGCGACGCCTCCGTCCTGCCAGCGGGCGTGTCGGAACACGGGCCATGCGAGCCAAGTCTTGTCGTAGCCCTTGACCACGGAGTGAGTGTAGAGCGGCGCCCAGCGATTGATGTAGCGCACGTCTCCACGACCTTGAACGAGGAATGGCCAGAAATAGCGCTGTTCGTCATATTTTACCTCACCGGTCCGGTGGGAATAGCCGAAGAAGGGCCAGAGGTAGGTCTCGTCAATATAGCCCGGAGCGGTTGCCCGCGCGTAAAAGGGCAGGAATCCAAGTTTAACGTCGGGGTGGGGTTCGGAAAGGTTTTTGGTGGATTTGTAGATCAGCGGCCAGAGATAGAATTGGCTGTCGTAGTCGTGGGCGCGTCCGCGATGGCCGAACAGCGGCCAGAACTCAAAGCCGTGATCGCCGGCGCCATGGATAAAGCGCAAAAAGGGCCAGGGGGCGTGGGTGGTGTGTGATTCTTTTTGCACGAAATCGCCGTAGAGCGGGAAAAGCACGAAGTGGATGCGATCATAACCGAGCCGCTGCTTGATCGTGCCGCCAATCGGGAAAAGTGCCTTGTAACTGGTTTCAGGCTGACCCGTGTCCCGTGAAAAATAGAAAGGCCAGACGTCAAATGAGCTGACCGTTTGTGTACCGGTGTCGCGCGTCTTGCTCTGGTTGACGAGCTGGAAAAAACTGAAGGAACTGTAGCCGGCTTCTTTGCGCCAGGTGAAGAACGGGTAGAGTAAATAGTCGTTCTCAACGCCGCTGGCCTCGCTCTTCAGATAAAAAGGCCGGAAGCCGGTTTCATGCGGCTCGCCGGGCGCGCGGTAGTTAAAAAAAAGTGGTCCGATATACTCGGCGGACTTCACGGAGCCGCCGGGCTGGACTTGTTTTACGGATATTGGCCATGCGTTCCTTTCCTCCCCGTGCAGACAGGTGGCGATCAACAGGACAGCGTAGAGCGGCCTGACTATGAGTCGGGAAAACATACTTGGTTTACTGGGTAAGGCATTGCCTTTGTGGATCTGAGAGCCAGATAGGTCACTGACTTCATATAAGACAGAGTGAGACCTAAATCCACCCCGGCCGTCGTGCAAATGCTATGTTACAAGTATTAAAACCGCTGGCAGGAGAAAGAGTTCCGGCATTTCAATGTGATGGAACGAGCGAGCGCAATGGAACGCGCCGAAATACGGAGGACAAAACATGCGTATAACGGGTGGCCGGGCTCGCGGCATAACGCTGGCGGTTCCTCCAGGAGACGCCGTGCGCCCGGCGACTGACGCCATGAGGCAAGCCGTGTTTTCCAGCCTCGGGTCATGGGTATCTGGTGCGAAGTTTTTGGATTTATTTGCGGGTAGCGGCGCCTATGGATTGGAAGCGGTGAGCCGTGGGGCGGCTTCCGGCATCTTTGTTGAAAAGGATCCGCTAACGGCGGCATGTATTCGGAAAAATATCGCAGCGGTGTGCAAGAGTCTTGGTCGGCCGGACATTGAACTGCAGGTGCTCAATGCCGATGCGGCCACGGTGCCGGGGGGATTGGTTCCTGATTTGGTGTTCATTGATCCGCCCTACGAATTGATTGCCGGAGTCGCCCCGAAACTCTTCACGCGATTGACCGCCTTGCTGGCCGATAAAGTCGATCCGCTCGTGATTTTTGAGATGCCAGGTGAAATGACCCTTTCCCCCGAGGACTGGACCTGTGTGAAACGACTGGGTAAAGGTGCGGGCCAGCCGACCGTTGGCATTTTTAGAACAAACCGAGCTTTGACCGGATGAGCGTCACGGCCGCAACGCATGCGGTCTCGGTCCGCAGAACACGAGTTCCCAGGTGGGCAAAGACGAAGTGACTGTCGCGCAGAAGAAGCCGTTCACGGGGCGACCAGCCGCGTTCAGAGCCGAGGGCCAACACCACAGAGCTGGATGCCGCCGGATTAAACTCGGTCAGCGAACCCGATGCCTCGTAATTATCAAGGGTGACGCGCGAGGCACTCGGCGGAAGGGAGGTAATGCCCTCAAGCAACGATCCGCAGTGGGAAATTTCCGGCAGCCGCGTGCAAAATGCCTGGGCGGCTCCGTTTATGACGCAGTTTCTCCATTCATCGGATTTCCAAAGAGTGCTGCTGGCATAACTGGCCTCACCTCGCTCGCTGCGGAAAAAACAGATCGAAAATACTCCGAGCGTGGTCAGGTCGCGCAAGAGGTCGCGGGAAGTTTGCGGCCGAGGCAGACCTATCAGAAGATGAATGGGATAGAGGGGCGGGGGCGATTTTCCCCACGCAAAGGAGAGGGCGAGTGAATCTTCATTCGTCGCCAGCAACGTGCCTTTGCCGATCGGCCCGTCCATCAACCCTGCATCAAAGGATCCTCCCGGCTGGAGGCGCAATACCTCCAGAATATGTGCGGCTCGTGCATCCTCCCGCGACAGTGGGAGCTCGACTTCTGCGGGGTGAAAAAGAATTATGTTCAAAATGGATGTACGGTTGCAGTCATACCCTGACTTTATTTGCCGGTGCCACGCTTAATTGCTGAGTGAAGACCATCGTTACCACCCCGGCAAGTTTCCCGAGCAGTGAGACCGTCGGTCGCAGACGCAAGGTGGTCATTGTCGAAGACCAGCGTTTGGTGGCGGAATTCTTCGCGTTCCACTGCCGTGACCTCGATTTGCAGGTTTTGCCCTGGTGTGGCACCTGCCGCGACGGGCTGGCGTCCATTCGGCAACATCAGCCTGATCTGGTCCTGTTGGATATTTCGTTGCCTGATGGCGATGGGTTGGAGCTGGCCAGAAAGGTTTTGGGCGAATTACCCCAAATAAAGATTTTGGCAATCTCGGCTCATCGCGATCCATGGACCATGCTGCAGGTGCAGCGTCTCAGTCTGGCCGGGTTTGTAGATAAGAACGAGCAGCGCACGGAGGTGCTGACTGAAGCGATTCAGGCAGTGTTGAGTGGCCGGATTTACTACACGCCCATCGTCAATCAGTCGAGCGCCTCCATCCGGCGGGATCCCAAGGCGTTTATCCGCGTACTTTCGGATTATGAGACGAAGATTCTTTCCATGATCGGCGAGTCAAAAAACGATGACGAAATTGCCCTGATCCTGGGCATCAGGCCGGCCACAGTCCAGTCGCGCCGGCGCGATATCATGGGCAAGCTCGACATCCATGCGACGCCCAAGCTGATCCATTATGCGATCGTCAATGGCCTGACGCGGGTTGAGCAACTGGGTTGTCCGAAAACAATCTGACCTGTAGTTCGGCCAGCTCCGTCTGGACGGTGACAGCGATGAGGCGCGCATTATCCCAATGATTGCCGACGGCCGCCGCTTCAATGCTGCGCAAAGCGAGTTCGAGTTTGCGCTCACTGATGAAAGAGCAACGTCCGTAGAGGAGATGGGCGTAATAGCTCGTGCGACCCGCATCCTCCAAGTGCAGCGTCGTGATGAGCTGGTTCAGTTCGCTTTCGAGTTCGTTGAGATAGAGCGCCAATTCCGTTGTGAAGTGGACGCGCTTTTTTAACGCCAGCAGGCGCAAATTGGCCAGTGGGTCGGCTGGAATCGGATGGGACGTGGTCGGCTCGACTGCGTTTTGATGGGGGACCGCCCCAAGCGCCTGCCGGAGTCGTTCCAAGGTGACGGGCTTTTTCAAAAAAACATTCATGCCCGCGGTCAGGCAATCCGTGCGCTTCTCGGGGAGGTCAAACGCGGTGGTGGCAAATATTGCCGCCTGAGCGGATGGACCCGGCAGGGCCCGGATTGCGCGGGCAATGGCTGGGCCGTCGAGGCCGGGGATCGAGTAGTCGAGAAAGATGAGGTCGAAATTGTGGTTCGTGGCCAGGGCGAGTGCCTCGCAGTCGTTGGCGGCGGAATAGACCGAAAGGTTGAGGGCCACCAGCAGGCCCGCCAGGGCGATGCGGTTGTATTCCTCGTCGTCCACCACCAAGGCGGTTTTCTGTTTTGTGGGGATGGGAAGGCACGAAGGCGGTGCCGAATTATTCAGATTATCGTGGGTGGCGAATATTGCGCTCAAATAAAAACATGATCCTTTCCCGGCCTTGCTTCTCACCCAGACTTTGCCACCCATTTTTTCCGCCAGCGTTTTGCAGAGTGCAAGGCCCAGGCCGGTGTCCGGAATCGGGCCGGGTTGATTGCAAGAGTCTCGTTCAAAGCGGGTGAACAGCCGGGCTTGCATCTCGGGTGTAATGCCCGGCCCTTCATCGCAGACGGCGAAAAAAATCTCCGCGCGACCAGCCGTGGCCTGATTGCGCCACACGGTGAGGCTTACTTTGCCGCGGCCGGAGTATTTCAGGGCATTGCCGACGAAGTTCAGCAGAATTTGCCGGAGGCGGCGTGAATCGCCGGTTAACTGCTGTGGGACTCCGGGAGATATCGCGATTTCAACCGGGATGTTGAATTTTTCGCTGTCAGCAGCGGTGAGTGCAGCGACCGAGTCCATCACTGCGGGAAGGTCGAATGGTTTGAGTTCACGCTCGAAGGGACTCGCCGGTCCGCGGGAGAAATCGAGGATATCCTCCAGCAGCGCGGAAACATGCCCGGCGCATTGGCGCAGCAACCCCAGTTTATGGCGGCGGTCCAAGTCGAGATCGTCCGTCCTGATACTTTCGGCGATCCCGATGACACCGTTCATCGGATTGCGAATTTCGTGGCTGATGCCGGCCAGAAAATGGTGGGCCTTCATCAGGTCTTTCGTGCGAATCTCGAGCTGGGTTTTCAATGCCTGGTTTCGCCGGCGGAGCCGGCGCTCGTGGATTCGGACAACCCCGAATCCGAGCAGTGCGACCCCCAGCATATAGCCGGCATAGGCCCAGTTCGTTTGAGGCCAAGGCGGCGCAATGGCGACCAGTCCCCGGTCCTTTTCCGAAATCTTGGGTGGCGCTGGCGATTTGCTTGCGACAAAAGTGTTGGCAGATGACGGAATGCTCCGGTGGTTGTCTTCCTCTGCATCGGCTGTTTCAGCCGTGCTGGCTGCCAGCTGAAAGCCGACCGGATTTTCCGTTTCGACACCGAACGCCGTCATCTCGCCAAGCCCTAACGCAAGCAGGAGCAGGTGGGTGGTGCAGGGATTCACGGTGGATCACGGAGAATGAATTACCGGTCGTCTGCAATCTTAGCTGGCGCCTGAATTTAGGCTGTAGGAACGCTGGGCAGACCCCGGCTTCCTCTGGCCTGCAGCGTTGCTGGGCGCGCGCTTCGTATAGGATGGCATCGGAGACGGGATAATCCTCGCCCTTCGCGCGCTCCAAAAATCTGTAAAAGTGGAGCGGCTAGTCGGAATCGAACCGACGACACCTGCTTGGAAGGCAGAGGTTTTACCATTAAACTATAGCCGCGCGTACAGGGAGGAAAGAGTGGCGGTGAGGCACGGGCGTTCAAGCTTTAGTTCTCCGAATGGCGAAACTCCCGCCCTGCTGAATGGGATTGCGGGCGCCCGGGATATACACGTATTTTCAAGCTACTATGGCGACTATTGCGGCAACGAAATCCCAATCCAATGTCAAGGCAGCGCAAACCTTGGCCAAGCAAAAGGCCCTGGAGAAAAAAGCCAAAACTTACAAACTGGACTTGGGTGAGCTGTCGATCTTCACCAGCCAGCTGGCCTCGTTGTTGCAAGCCGGTTTGCCTTTGGTCTCTTGTTTGGAAGCGCTCCAGGATCAGACAGAAGACCAGGTTTTCCGCATTGTGATCCGCGATGTGCGCAACGACATCTCCACCGGCACCTCATTTTCCGCGGCGGTCAAAAAATTCCCCCGGTCCTTCAACCCGCTTTTCATTTCCATGGTCGAGGCGGGTGAAGCCTCCGGAGGTCTGGCGGAAATCCTGAGCAAGGTGGCCGGCTATTTCGAGTCCACCGTCAAGCTAACCAAGAAGGTAAAATCCGCCATGACCTATCCGATCGCCGTGATCGGTCTGGCCATCGCATTAGTGAACGTGCTGCTGATTTTTGTCATTCCCGTTTTCGCCGCGATGTTTGCCGATTTCGGGGCGAAACTTCCCGCGCCCACCCAGATGCTTATTGATCTGAGCAATTTTATGAAAGCGTACTGGTGGGCGATTGGACTCGGCACGTACGGGATCTATTTTTTTATGAGCAAATACGTCGCGACGCCCAATGGCCGCCGCCAGAAGGATCAGTTTTTGGTTCGGGCGCCGATCTTTGGCAGCTTGGTCCACAAGATTGCGCTGTCCCGCTTTTGCCGGACTTACGCCACGCTCATGCGGTCCGGGGTGCCCATCTTGCGCACGTTGGAAATCGTCGCATCAGCCAGTGGCAAG
>JANYDX010000344.1 GCA_025363395.1 Verrucomicrobiota bacterium | reverse complement strand
TGCTCCAGTGGACCGTGGCTGGCGGGCCCGGCGATGAGCACCAGTTTTTTTTCACCGGCCAACAATTCGGTGATCAGTCCAGTGGTGAAAAGAAGCAGAATATATTTCAGGCGGTTCATGGATAAATTCACGGATTGACTGCGGGGTTGGGTAAGAGGACCGGTGCAGGTGCGTCGGCAATTTTAAAGTCAGCAATATCATCCAACATAATAGCAGGTCTCGCCTCCGGAGCGAGCGTATGAAAATCGACCTCGCGAATGGTAAGTTCCTCGGCACTCGTGGCGAACCGGGAATTACTTTCGCGGACGTTTTGACAGCCGTCGAAGTCGAGGTCGAAAGTTGCTTTCACACGGTGGGGAAAGTCGAGGACGCGGCATGGAATGTGGAGAAAGATCATTCGATGCTCGCGGGAAAGTATTCAACGAAGCGCGAGACTGTAGAGAGGCGCATCACGCGGACCAGAGTCGTCCTTTTTCTCTCCGGTGAATATTGATCGGGCGTGGACCTTGCGGAGATCGGTTGCGTACAAGATGCTCTGTTTTTCGCAGAAAGAAAAATCATAGGCTAACGTGTTGACCTTGGGGGAAAGCGCACAGGTATTAGCGTGTGGCGAGCGCGTCGGCCCAATTCGAAGTCTTATCCGCGAGCCAAGCAAGCGCGGCAAACTGCCTTGACATCTCCTCCTTTTTGCCCGGCCATCGCCTCCATGGTCCTTTCACGCCTGAGCATTCGCGTGTTTTGCTGGCTGAGCTCCGTCGTCCTGGCCGGCCTTCTCGGGTACTACTATGCGGGATTCCGATCTTCCCGGTCTGGACCACAGGTCTCTTCCGCGTCTCTGGCTGATCATGGCGCTACCTTACCGATGTCGCACCGGTTGATCGTCCTATCGCCCGGGCCAATCGCCCCCGGAACCGATGAGGAAAAGTCCTGGCAGCGTTTGGCCAGTTCCACGCGCACCCCGAAAACCGAGCGGGAGCAGGCCGCTTCGCTCGAATCTCTGGGGGCCAAGGATCACGTCCACGCGATGGCGCGTGCGCTCGCCGAGCCTAATCTGCGCTTACGTGAACTGTTCCGCAACGCGGTGCTGCGCGGCTGGGCATCCACCGCACCCGATGCGGCGTTGGAGTTCGCGATGCATTTGAGCGAGACGGATAACCGGCCGGCGATTCGTGCGGTGCTCGTCGGCGCGTCGGAGATTCCGGAAAACGCATTGCGCCTTGCCCGCTATTTAACCAGTGGCGACAGCCCGCTCGCGAAAGAATACGGCCTTCTGGCCATCGCGGCGCTGAGTGAATCCGGCGAATTCGAGTCTGCGACACGCTTCGCGGCAGGTGGGCCGGCAGATCTCTGCGACGAATGGTTAAACGAAGCATTCAGCCAGTGGTCCGAACACGACCCCGCGGCCGCCCTCCGCGCTTTCGAGGGGATAACCAATCCTGAAGTGCGGAGTCGGGCTCTGCAGGGTCTGGTAAATGGTTGGGCAGAGGCGAATCCCGTCGGCCTGGCCGAGTATGCTTGGCGACTCCCCGCCGGCGCGGATCGCGCCCTCGCTCTCGGAAGGGCCCTGCCCAACTGGGTGACGCTCGACCCGATCGCCGCGTCCGAGTGGCTGAACAGTCGTGGAGAGGATCCGAATCTCGATGTCGGCATCTCATCGGTCGCCATGATGCCAAGCCTCGTCGCACATCGACCCGAGGTGGCTGTGGAATGGGCGCAATCAATCACAGACGTGACCATGCGCGCGGGTGCGCTCCGCTCGATTGCGGAGCAATGGTCGCACGACGCGCCCGCAGCATTCCGTCAGTGGCTTGAGCGCAACCCCAATCTTTCGACGTCAGATCGCCAGGCCCTCGCCGATGGTGCGGCCCCAACACTATCGACCGGTGGCATGCTCTAAGGCCTGGGCCAAGGTGGAGGTCTTCGCGAGGATGAACTCTCCCGGGCAAAAAATGTCGGTAGGCTTCGGCAGTAAAATCCATCGCCAAGATCAACCTCCTCTTGCACCCCGACTCGCCTTGGTCCAAAGGTTGAAACTTCAGTACCCCCTGTTTGGCGCGTTTCCCCACTAATTACTGTGATCCCAGGTCAGCACTCGCGACTTTATTGTCGTTTTTTATTTCGTTACGTTTCCCCATTGAACCGGCTCATGTCGTGGGCACTCGTGGGGCTCCCGATCCTGGGCGCGTTCTGGCCCGGAGCTTTAAGCGCCGAGGAAGTGACGCCGATTTCCTCCGTCGCGGTGGTGCGCTCGCTTCCGCAGGAAGAGGCCGACCGAGCGATGCCAGTCCAAATAACCGGTATTATTACGCGCTGCACGCAGGACGAAATTTACCTCCAAGACGGTTCCGATGCAGTCTTTGTCTCACCGAAGCGCCAGCGGCCGCTTTATCAACCAGGGGATTTTGTCGAAATCATTGGGACAACCGCAAAGGGCCATTTCCTTCCGATTGTGACGGAAACCTCGTCGCGCCTCCTCGAACATCGCCGGTTGCCCGCGCCGATAAAGGCGACTTTTGGGGACTTGGCGTCGGGACGTCTTGATTGCTGCTGGGTCGAAATCGACGGGGCGATCCGGTCGGCCGAACGAAATTCGGACGCCACAGTCGCCTGCCGTCTCGCGATGGAGGGGGACGTCCTTCGAGTGGAAATCTCCGACGTTGCCCACCGTGTTTTGCCGCACATTGTTGGCGCGGTCGTGCGGCTGCGCGGCGTGGCTGGCGGATTGAAAAATCATCAGCGGCAGATCATCCAGCCGATTGTCTGGGTCACCGCCTCGGCCGAAACGTTTACCGTGCAGACGTCGGCGCCGGCCGACCTTTTCGCGACTTCGACCCAAGCGATCACAACGTTGGCCTCGTACCCCGATACCTCGCGACCCAGTCCCCTCTCCAAGGTGGTGGGGCAGGTGATCTGGGCTGAATCGCCCGCGCGCCTGTATGTTCGCGACGAAACGAACAGCTTGGAGGCACGACTACAGGCTCCGTTTGTCGCTCAGGTGGGCGATCTGGTGGAGCTCGTTGGCTTCGCCGAGCATGGCACGATAAAACCGGTGCTCGCGGATGCCTTCGCGCGGCGCGTCGGATCCGGACCTGCGCCGCCCCCGAGTCCAACGACGGTGCGCCGCCTGCTCCGGCGTGATGACGAAGCCGAATTGGTGCAGATCGAGGCGGTCGTTCAAGAAATGGTTCTGACGAGCCAATCGATCACGTTTACCGTGGTCGAAGACGGTGCAGTGTTTGACGTCCTGTATTCGCGGAAACCTAGCGACGTAACCGGCGAATTGCCGGGCGCGGGAGCGCGGGTGGCATTCATCGGCATCTGCAAAATCGATCGGATAAGCACCGACCCCACCCAAGTCGCGAGTCTGGCGGCTTTCAGCCTGCGAGTGCGCAGCTTGGAGGATATCCGCGTGATCAGCGCTCCCTCCTGGTGGACCGCGCGCCGGCTCGCCTTTCTCGTGGGCGGACTCTGCACGATACTTTTTCTGGCCGCGACGTGGATCGGGAGTTTGCACCGGATTGTGGCCCGGCAGACCCAGGTGATTGTCACAACGACGAGAGCCGAGGCCACGCTGGAGGAACGCGACCGGATCGCGCGTGAGCTCCACGATTCGTTGGAGCAACAACTGGCCGGTACGACCATCCTGCTCGACGCTGCAGCGTCCGCGCTCAACAACCGCGCGGATACCGCCGGCCTTCATTTGGACACCGCACGCGCGATGCTGCGACACAGCTTGGATGAAGCGCAACGCGCGGTGCTGAACCTCCGCAGTCGCGAACTCGGAGATGGCGACTTCGTCACGGCGCTCGGGCATTCGTTGCAATCGCTGGTGGCCTGTCGCGAGGTGAGTTTGCAATTCTCCCCAAGTTGCCTGGGCATCAAATTGGATGCAGTCGCCGAGAATCACGTGCTCCGGGTGGCGCAGGAGGCCGTCACGAATGCCGTGAAACATGGCCGCCCGACAACGATTCGCGTGTCGCTCTGGACCGACATGAACAAGGTGATCTTGCGGATTCACGACGACGGATGCGGCATGGACGCCGGGGACGGGAAAGGCGCGAGCGCCGGCCAGTTTGGATTGATCGGAATGCGCGAGCGCGCCGACAAGCTGCAGGGCGATTTGAACATCGTCTCGAAGCGCGGAGCCGGCACGCTGATCGAACTCATTTTTCCACATGTGCCGGCAACACAGTGGTCCCGAAAACTTTTGGCTGAGTGCTAACTTCGATGCGCCTGCTCAACTTGATGATCGTTGATGATCACGCGCTCGTACGCCTCGGGCTCAAAACGTCCCTCGAAATGGAAGCCGATTTTCGCGTGGTCGCCGAAGCCAGCACCGGCGAGCAAGCGCTGGCGTTGTACGCGCTCGCACGGCCCGACGTCACTTTAATGGACCTGCGTTTACCGGGGCTCAACGGCATCGAAACCACCGGGCGACTGCTTCAAACCGATCCGGGTGCCAAGGTGATCGTCATTTCCACCTTTAGCGGCGGCGAAGACATCTTCCGGGCGCTGCAGGCGGGAGCCAAAACCTATCTGACCAAATCGATCCAACGGGAAGAAATGGTCGCGGCGATCCGGGCTGTGGCCCGGGGTGAGGGCTATTTGCCCGCAAGCGTGGCCTCGCGACTGGCCGAACGCCTGCAGCGGTCCAGCCTCACAACGCGGGAACTGGAAGTACTCAGATTGGTGGTGGAGGGAGAAACGAACAAGGAAATCGCGACCGCGCTTTCCTTGGCCGAGGTCACGGTGAAACTTCACGTCGGAAATATCCTGGAGAAATTAAAAGCCCGGGACCGGACCGAAGCTGCACGGCTCGCAATCGAGAGTGGCTTGATTTGGCTCCGTTAGCTGGCGTGACCGATTGTACCTGTGCCACTATCCTGAAGTATAGATTCATCCTATACTTTATCGGGTGAGACAAAACCCTGTGAGCGGCTACTGTGTATCCACTTTCAACGAATCGCGTTGAAGTCCCCCCCCCCGTTGCCCCAATCGCTTTCCCGGTCCTCCTTGGCCTTATCGGTCGGGCAGGGCAGGCGGCTGGTGCGACAAAAACAAAAAAAACGAGTACCCAATGAAAACAATATCCACCCGAATTAGAAAGTTTGGTTTGCTTGCCTGCTGCGTAATGATGCCTGTGCTCGCGCACGCGGCTGTCTGGGGCTCCACCGACAGGTGGGCCACGTGGGCCAACGGCGGCTACACAATTGAGAATGATGTTTGGGGGACCAATCCCGGTCCGCAATCCATCTGGGCAAATTCCTACAGCAATTGGGGCGTCTGGGCAAATCACACGGGAAGCGGCATCAAGTCGTATCCCAACGTCGACAAAGCCATCAACACCCGCGTGCTGTCGATCAATACCTGCAGCAGCTCGTTCAACGCGACCACCGCGAGTGGTTCGGTCTACGATCTAGCGTACGATGTCTGGCTCAACGGCAGCCAGTATGAAGTGATGCTCTGGATGAATTGGGCGAATACGAAACCAATCGCGGCCTCGTACGACGCGTCTGGCAATGCCATCCCCACCCTGACCAACCAGAGCATTGGCGGGCGGACCTATAACGTGTACGTGCGCTGGAACGGTTCCAATGCGGTCTTCTCCTTCCTTGCCACGAGCAAGACCAATGCGGCCACGGTTGACATCAAGACCGTGCTGCGCTGGATCAACAACAAAGGTTGGTATAACAACCCGACGTTATCAAAAGTGCAGTTTGGCTGGGAGCTGATCACGACGCCCAGTGGTGGCGGCAACTATCAGGTGAACAGCTATTCGGTCACGGCAAACTAAACTTGGAGATAGCCGGGATCGCACTGTCGTGTCGCGATCTGTCGGATGAAACGATTGGCCGGCCGCGTTTTTGTCGCGGTCGGCTTTTTTCGCAACAGTGGATCATGGCCGCTATTTAGTCCGCCATCACGTAGGCGTGCGAAACAATCCCGACTATTACAGCCCATAACGGTATTTTCCGCCGGGGCGTTAAATGCACCGCAGGCTCAGCGATCGAGACGGAAATTCCGCTGACGGCTAGAGCGACTCGAGGGAGGGCGCCATCAATGCCGTGCGCCAAATGCGAGCGGAGACGTTTCGCTCCAGTGGTTCGACTGACGGAATCACGGTGCCATCGCCGTGGAAAGTTTTGCTGAGTGGCAAAAGGGGTGGGATGGAAGCGGGTAGGGATTTTGACGAACGTTAGGTGTGTCTGGCCCAATGCACTCACTGCGCTGGGATGCTTTGAGAATTCGGTTCGTGGCTAAGCAGTCGGCCAAGGGCGGATGGATTTGTTTACGGTAGCCGGGGCGTCATCCGGAACCAGTCGAAATCTGCGTTACCGTATTTTACGGCGGACGACGGCGCCGTGGCGATGAGGCCGACCTTTGCACCGATCCAGCGATCCACGGACGCCTTGAAGGGAGTTCCGATCAGAGTGAAGACACGATTGTCCAAGCTGTAGGAAAAACGGCAAATTGCGTCCTGGCCCACCGGTTCAACGGTAACGCGCAAATAGACGGGTCCGCTCTTGGCGTCTACTCCCTCGGCTTCATGTTCCTCTGCGCCCGGCTTGTTGGCTGCGGCGTTGACGATGAGCACGAGACGCATGCAGGCAGCGGTTCGACGCAATCCAAGTATCGCATAATCGTAACCAAATACTACCAGCCCGGCTGTTTCTCCCTCGGCAGCGGGCGTGAATTCAAGAACGGTGGTGGCGGTAAATCCGGGTGCCGGAAATTTCTGCAAGAGAAAATTCGGTGCATCGTAGATACTATTCGGAGCGGGTGATCCATCATTCCGGGTGGGCGGAGCGGGCACGCTGCGGAGACGCAGAAACCCCGGACGCGCTGAGAGCGAGCTCCAGTCTGGGCGGGGATTGGCGTTCCATTGCCACTGGAGACCGAGACGGTCGTTGGGAAATTCATCGGAGGTTTGGGGCTCGATCGCGGGATAGCTTCGGCCGACCGCGGGTTTTTGGTGGACGAGCACCGGCTCTCCTTTGCCGTCGCCGTCCGGATCGCTGCCGATCACCGGCCAGTCATCGTGCCAAACCATCGGTTGGAGATGAACCACGCGTCCGTACACGCCGAGGTCTTGGAAGTGCAAAAACCAATCTTCGCCCCTTGGCGTGTCGACCCATGCGCCTTGGTGCGGACCGTTGATGGCCGTGCCGCCTTGATCGAGCACGGTGCGGTATTCGTAAGGACCGCGAATATTCTTGGAGCGAAACACGGCTTGATAACCCGTGGCCACGCCCCCCGAGGGTGCGAAGACGTAATAGTAACCATGGCGTTGATAGAGTTTCGGGCCCTCGAGCGTGTTCCAGTGGGGGATTTTATTGCCGTCGATGATGACCTCGCCGGCATCGAGGACCTTTGTTCCGTCAGGGCTGAGCTGGTGCAACGTGAGCAAATTGGAAATGCCGGCGCGGCTTTTGGCCCAGCCGTGGATGAGGTAGAGCTGGCCGTCGTTGTCCCAGAACGGACACGGGTCGATCAGACCCTTGCCGGCCTTGATCAGCAACGGAGGCGTCCATTCCCCCGCGGGATCGGTAGCGGTTGTCAGGTAAATACCGAAATCAGGATCGGGATAAGTGATCCAGAATTTGCCGTCGTGATGACGGATCGCCGGAGCCCAGACGCCCTGACCGTGGCGCGGGCGGGAGAAATGTTCCACCGGTGGCTGTTGGGCAAACACATGGTTGATGATCCTCCAATTGACGAGATCCTTGGAGTGCAGGATCGGCAGGCCCGGCGCGGCGAGAAAACTGGATGACACGAGGTAGTAATCATCTCCCACTCGGATCGCATCGGGATCGGAGTAGTCGGCGAACAGCACGGGGTTTTTATACGTGCCGTCGCCTAGATCCGAAACCCAAGGGGACGGTCCGGTCGGGTCAGCGCCGCGAAGCAGTGCGGGGACGAGCGTGATAAGCAGAAGGCAGGCGCGGCAAAAAAAGGGGGTGAAAGACATGGGGTATAAGACGGAATACAAAATCAGCGGAACGGGACTGGTCCGCGGGCGAATAAAAATCAGGCGTAACGACCACGCATGTTTCCCGTTGAATCGCGCCAGTGGCGAGACATCAAAGGTGCTTTTATTGGCGACTTTTGTGAGGTTTTAGGCGAATTGATTTACCCCATGCCCGCATCCAAGAAGACCAAACCGCGGCCCGCGCGCCAGAAGCGCCGCTGTGTGTTGCTGGCCCAATGTTGGTGGGAAGACCGGGTTCTGCGGGGCGTCGCGGCCTACGCGGCCAAGCATCATTGGGAGCTGCAGTGTCGCATGCACTGGACTCATCAGTTGCCGTCGCCCAAAGAATGGCGCGGTGATGGGATCATCGCGTTCCCGGGAGTTTCGCGTCAAATGCGCGGCAGCACGCAGAGACTGGTCAGCTTGGTACGGGCGGCGCAAGTTCCTGTCGTGGAGACGCAGGCCTTCGGCAATCCCTTCAATGCACCGAAGGTGATCATCCCGCATGAGGAGATCGGCCGGATGGCTGCGGCGTATTTTCTCGGCCTCAATTTCAAGCATTTCGGCTTTGTGACTTTCGATGAGAATGTGGTTGAGCAAAGCCGCCGCCGTGGATTTCAGCAGACGGTGGAAGCAGCGGGCGGGGAGTTTCACGCGCTCACTCCCCGCAGCCTGGTGCGGCAGCTGCCCCGTCTGCCCAAGCCCATGGCGTTGCTAGCCATGAACGACCCCAACGCCCTTGAAGTGATCCTGCTGTGCCGGGACGCGGGTTATAACATTCCCGAGGAATTTGCAGTCCTGGGCGTGGACGATACAGAGATCGTCTGCGATCTCGCGGCGGTGCCGTTGAGCAGCATCAATTGCAATTACGAGCGGCAGGGTTACGAAGCGGCTGCACTGCTGGATCGTCTAATGAACGGCGAGCGCAAGCCCGGGGTGCCGCTGGTGGTGCCGCTGCGCGGGGTGACGGTCCGGCGTTCGACGGACACCGTGGCGATTCCCGATCTCGCGACTGCCCGCGTGCTCCGTTTCCTGCGCGACCACTACCGCGAACGCCGCAGCATCCAGCAGATCGCGCGCGAACTTGCCGTGCCGCTGCGCCGGGTGCACA
>JANYDX010000310.1 GCA_025363395.1 Verrucomicrobiota bacterium | reverse complement strand
CGGCCATAGGGACAGGGTTTTCGCCGCTGGCGACCTTTAGTTTTCCGCGCGCGAACTACTCTCCGGCCGCGATTTGCTTCGTTGAACCCGGGAATTCTTCCCCGAAAAATTCCGTCGTGTTCGGATTATTCCCTGGTGGATCTAGTGCCCCGGAGTTGTTTCGGTTTGTTTCAGTGTGGGCGGGGTGCCTTCGCGAAGTATGCGCTGCGAAACTGGAATCAGCGGGGTGAGGGGGGCCCGCGCCCACAAATCCGCCACTTGGTGTGTTTCAAATGCTCGGGGCTTGCTCCTGGGATCTTTACTTCCGGTGGGTCTAAGACCGTGAAGCTTGATCCGTGGAAGATGCCGGTTCCTGATCGTGGCAATTTTCTTTCGTCGGTCGTCCGAGCCTGATTCGCTCGCCGGGCATGCAAGTCATCTTTCTCGGCACCGGCACGTCGCAGGGCGTGCCACTGATCGCCTGTCACTGCGCGGTCTGCACCTCCTCTGATCCACGCAATCACCGCACGCGTTCGTCCTTGCATGTGGTGATGGACGGATTGCATATCCAAGTGGATGCCTCCCCGGAATTCCGGCTCCAGTGCCTGCGGGAAAAAATCGAACAGCTCGATGTGTTCATCCTCACCCATGGCCACAACGATCATGTCACGGGGATGGATGACCTGCGGCGTTTTTGCGATTTGCGCAGTGGCACGGCGTTGACGGTGCATACGACCCCTGAGGGGATGGGGCGGGTGCTTGCGGCATTTCCTTATGCCGTCGCCGACAAGCCCGCGGCGAGGGGTTATGCCGCCTTCAAGCTGGTGGAGATGCCGCCAATGCTGGAATTTCCTCAGGGAACCATTCGCTCCACGCTCCTGCCTCACGGGGCGATCAACACCCTGGGCCTTCTCTTTGAGGAAAAGTCCACGGGGAAAAAATTCGCCTATTACTCCGATTGCAAATGCGTGCCGCCGCAAGCAGTGGCGCTGGCCAAAGGAGCCGACGCAGTGTGCCTCGACGGACTCCGCATCGATCCTCATCCCTCACATATGAACATCGTTGAGGCTTGTGCGGCGGCGGCGGAAATTGCCGCGCCCGTGACTTATCTCACCCATCTCACTCACAACATCGAGCATGCCGAATGGGATGCAAAGCTACCTGTGGGTGTGCGCCTCGCTTATGACGGATTGCGACTCCAGCTTGGGCTGAACGGGCCGGTGTGCGCGCGGCTGCCCGCTGCGTCAGACTGACGGAATCGCGCGTACTCTGCCTTCTCTCGCCACTGAATTTGAGGAGGGGCTGTCCGCCTCGGCCCCTTGGGACGCGGGGAGGGCGGTGGAGGAACCCGTTCCTGACGCTGATTGTCAGCTCAGGCGGTTAACTTGTAGATCCGCGTCGCAGTGCCTCCGAGAATGGCGGCACGTTCAACCGGCGCGAGACGGGCCGTGCAATCCTCGACGAAATTATACCAGCTCGCGTAGCTCGCGGCGACCAGGCAGACTGGCCAGTCAGATCCGAACAGGAGACGGTTTGGCCCGAACGATTCCAGCACCACCTCGAAATAAGGACGCAGCAATTCGGGCGTCCATTGCCAGCCGGGCACCTCGGTGACGACGCCGGAAAATTTGCACGACACGTTTTCGCGGCGGGCAAGTTCGCGGATGTCTTCGCGCCATTGCGTGGACGGTGTGGTGTGGACCATTGGTTTCGCGATGTGATTGAGCACGAAAATTTGCCGCGGATGCCGGTCCACGACACTGATCGCGGAGGGAAGCTGTCGTGCGAGTACCAGCAAATCGTACACCAATCCTTGCGCGGTGACGGCCCGGAGGCCGTGGTTGAAAGCGGTACCGTCAAGGAAACGGGGATCGGTTTCACCCTGCACCACATGCCGGATCCCTTTGAACCGGGGGTTTTGAGCGAGAGTGGCGATGCTTTCCGCCACGTCAGGGTGGGCCAGCGGCACCCAGCCAACCACGCCTTTGATCAACGAGTGCCGGTCGGCGAGATCGAGCAGCCACTGCGTTTCTCTCAAGGTTTGCCGGGCCTGCACCGCGACCGTGCCATCAAAGCCATGGGTGGCGAGCATGGGAGCGAGGGTTTCAGGGAGGAAGTCCGCGCGAAGGGCGCGCATGCTGTCGTTGATCCAGCCGTATTCTTCCGGCGTGTAGCGCCAGAAGTGCTGGTGCGCATCGATCCTCATGCTGATTCAATGATCAGGTTGGAGTAGGGGATGACGCCGCCGGTCCGGATCAGCCCGATGGCGTGAGGGACGCGGTTTTTGAATTTGAGATGCGGTTCAAAGGTCAGCGGGATTTGCTTAAAGCTGGCGGCGAGGGCGGTTTGGATCGCCGGACTATTGTGCGCCTTGAACTCCGCTGCCGCGTAGGCCCGACCGATGATGAAATTTGCGCGAATGGCGTCGAGCACCTGCAACACAGTGGGGACGTCGTCGACCAGTGAAATATCCACGGTCTCGATCTGCGGCCAGAAGGGAAATCCCCGGTCGGCGATGACGAGGGTGTTCGTGTGGCGGATGCGGGCGAGCAAGTGGAGGATTGCAGGGTTGAGCAGGCCGGACTTTATCATGGGCCAATCCTAAATGAAATTTTTGCCGCAGGGGAAGGCTGTAGAATTTCCGGCTGCAAGTAGGTAAGGGAAGGAGGCCCGCCAATCCCTCCGTGCTAGATTGGCTAAAAACCGCACATTTTCTCACAGAGTGGCGAACAACTCTCTCGTTACCGGAGTCTGTATATCTTCTGTACCATAATCTCACCCCACTATGAAAACGCGTTCCAGCCCGGGCTTCACTCTTGTCGAAATCATGATTGTGGTGGTCATTATAGGCCTGCTGGCTGCGATGGCGATCCCCGCGTTTCAAAAGGTTCGCACGGCTTCGCAAGACAAAGCCGTTCTTAACAATGCCCGTCAGCTTTCCGCTGCGGCCGACCAGTATTTTCTGGAGGCTGGCGCTTCCTATGCCCCGAGCGCGAACTTGGTGGGTGCGACCAATTACGTGAAGTCGATCCAGACCGTTGCGTCCGAGAGTTATCCCACGAGCTACACGCAAGGAATCACAATCACCATCGGGAATGTGGCCCGAGCCCGTACCATCACTTATTCGCCCTGAGGGGATTTCAACCGAGAGTTTTGAGGGCAGCGATTGGGGATGTCACGCCACAGCCGTCCACAAATATATTTTCGCAAAAGATGCTCATCAAAAATTACCGCAGAGAGACGCGCCGATTTTCGCATGACAACGGGTGTAATGATCGAGTACAATTCCACGGTCTGCTATTGGAAAGCTTAGTCACCAAACCGTCTACGTGGTGAGAGCAGGTCGTAAAAATGCATCGTACATGATGCGGTAATGGAATATTTGACGAAACTCCGGGCCTGAAAAGCGGGAACAAGGCGTGAGGGAATCCATCTATAGTGTTACGATGGGTCTGCCGATCAGCCAGTGGCCATTCTCCTCTAACATGCACCCAAACCCACCTCGAATCACTATGAAAACTTCACCTCTTACTCTTGCCGCTGTGATCGGAACCCTGGCTTTTATTCCACATATTGCTTTGGCTCAAGCCACCAATGCGGCTGCTTCCGCCACGAATGCGGCGACGAGCGCTGCGAAGGCGGCCACGGCCAGCACGGCAGGTGCAAACGCCGCTGCCAATGCGGCGGCAAACGCCTCGACTAATGCTTCGATCGGCGCGTCAACCTCCGCTGCCAATTCCGCCACGAACGCATCCAACGCTGCCACGAATGCGAGCACCAATGCGTCCAACGCCGCCACGAACGCCACCAATGCCGCATCGAATGCCACGAACGCGACGTCGAACGCCACGAATGCCACGAATGCCGCGTCAAACGCCTCCAATGCGGCGACAGATGCGACGGTCGCGGCAGGCAACGCGACTGTCGCGGCTAATGCCGCCGGAACGACCACCTCTTCAGCCGCAAGCGCCGGACATGCGGCGGATGTCGCCACCGCAGCCCAAACCGGTCTGGCCAAGGCGGGCACAAACACCAACGCCCAACAAGGTTTGTCGAACGCAACCGTAGCCAGCGATAAGGCCACCACGGGTCTCGACAAGGCCGCCTTGTTGGCTGATCACCACGCCGACCAAGGGATCAACAACGCGGCGGATAACATTCACGATGCCGCTGACGTGGTCACTACCGATCCGGACAAATTGAAGTCGAGACCATTTCATCATGACGCACATGCTCCAGCGCCGGTCGAGAAGTTGCACCACATCAAGGCGGCTGATGGTAGTGACAAGACCACCACCGTCCTTGAGCATCCCGATCAGGAAGTGCCGTTGCACCCTTTGCATGAGGATCCCTTGCATCCGACCCACGCAGTCGATGCGGCGCACGAAATCCACCCCACCAATCAGTCAGCGGCTCATCTCGATGCCAACTCGCATGAGACGTCCACTGGTGCCGCGGAGGCCAATGATTCGTCTGATGTCCACGCTAAGGAAAGTCCTCACCATGTCCCTGAGGCTCACGACACCAAATAAAAGCCAAGCGTACTCATAAAAAATATCATCCTCCTTAAGGGGAGCGCCAGGCTCCTGCCCGGCTGCTCTCCTTTTTTATCAACACTCCTAAGGAAGCGCTGATTAATTCAGAGATGGACTTTGGCCAACTGAGTAACGTGCGATTTCCGTCTCCCCCATCTAACGAAAACTCGAATATTCTCTCATAGAGGGCTTTGATTTTTTGGCTCCGATTTAATCAGCGCTTCCCTAATGTCTCCCTCCCGTCTAAAATCATTCTTTGGCATATTAACTCTCGCTGTGGTCTCCACCGGCTTCGCGGAACCAACCGACTCCCAAGTCAAACTTGACACCGGGCTGGTCTTTGCCCGGGGAAATTACGGTCTTGCGACCGACACCGATGTGTTCATCGCGCTGGTTAATCCGACTTTTGAAACCGTCGATTGGCGAATTCAGGGCTCAATCCCCTATGTTCGTCTTAAGGGCCCGGCCACGGTGGTGGGAAATACAGGAACAGCTCCGAAATCATTTTCCACGTCTGGACTGGGAGACGCCTCGCTAGCGGTTACGCGGAAACTTGGAGCCATGGAAAATGGTTGGTCCACTGCGGCAGGCGTAAAAGTTAAATTTCCCACGGCCGATAAAAACAAAGGGCTTGGGACAGGCGAGGTGGATACGACAGTCCAAATCGATCTCCTTAAATCCGGAGGCACGGTAACTCCGTTCGCCAGTTTCGGCTACCAGTTCCTGGGCCGCAACGCCAACTACCCGATGAAAGACGGTCTCTTTGCGACCGCGGGTTTTACGACCAAAGTCTCGCAAGGCTTGGTGTTGGGCCTCGCGGGGAATTGGCGCGAAAAAATCATCGACGGAGGCAAGGAGGGAGTGGAAGCGATGGCCTTCGCGCAGCACGATTTCAATTCCACGAGTCACGTTCAGGTTTTTGTGCTGCGCGGATTCACCGACGCCAGCCCAGATATCGCGCTTGGACTAACGTTGGGTTTCAATTTTTAATCTCCAACCAAAGGTGTTTGGTTGGCGGCTCAACCACCGCGCTCACCAGCCCATTTTCTCCCGGATAAATGCGGTTAGTTTGACGGCGTTTGCTCGATGATGCCTTACCCGGGGGTGGGCGCCATAACCGGTGAATTCAAAAAAGAGGGTGTCGATATGGTCGCGGGGATTTTCCTGTCTCATCTGTTCCACGGCGGCCGTGATATAGCCCGGCCATTTGGAGCCGGGCTCCGTCGCATCCATGCTGCCCAAGGCGCAAATGATCCAAGCCTGGGGATATTTCCCGCGGATGGTCTTGACGAATTCAGAATAGGCTTTGATGCGTTCCTCGTCAGTCGGCGGAGGGGTTATTCTTTTTTTCTGATCGATGAGCCATTTGTCATTCTGAAAAAGATTGATGACCACCACGTCCGGGGTCCACTGGCTGAAATCCCAGTGCGTGTCGTTGTTCCCCACTGCACTCAGCTGATCATAGAATTGCGGCATGATGAAATCAAACCAGCTGATGATGACGCCGATTCCGCTCTGGGAAATCAGGTGTAGTTCCGCGTGCAAGTCCCGCGCGGCAATGGCGCCATAGGTCAGAAAACTGTTTTCTTCGCGGGGGTTGTTGTCCGGAGCGCCATCAGCCGCCTCGTTGCCCATGCCGCAGGTGATGGAGTCGCCGTAAATTTCCATCCGGTGGGGCAGCCGAGGTGGCGCGGGCAGAAGGTGCGCGGCATCCGCCAGGACGAGGCCCCGGAAAAGAGTGGCGCCGTTTTCGCCTTCGGTTCGCTTGGTGAGCAGCAACTGATGCGTTTCCCCGGAGAGATTGTCCGCCACGGGGTAGATTTTTTCACCCTTGTTGCACTGGAGGACGATCGGGTGTTCAAGGTCGCCGTCGATGAATGCGTTGAATGAATTCGATCCTTTCGAGTCGTCGAGAATGACGGCTAGGGAGGAGCCGGTAAAATTGGCGGTGATGCTGGAGGCCGGCCAGGAAAGGGCCGGTGCAGCGCGGTTGGAAAAATCGATGCGCCCGGTGTATTGCAGCTGGGGTTGGTCTGGTGACACCGCCGTCCCCGCCAGAGCCGTCAGGCCCAGGGTGGGAATCGCGAGGATCAGATGGGCCATTCGTCCGACGGACTGAAAACAGGGGCGAAGCTGACTAATCGCGCGGTGGAGTGGATGACGATTGATCAAGAACGGTTGTTCGCCGGGTGGTTCATCACGGGACGCTGACCGGGAGCAGGGTGGACTGCCAAGAGCAATTGCCTTGCCCAGTTTGATCCTGCCTCCATCTAGACCTTCTGTCGGCCCAAGCTCACGGTCTGAGCTGATTTTTGTTTGCGGTGGGAAAATTGAAAACGAAGCGGGCGACCATCGCCGGTTGGCCGCCCGAGGAGTGGGTGAAAGTCCCCCACGTACCATCGCATTAATGCGCTGGTCGGACGGTTTCCGCTATTTCGCTTGCGACTGGCAGCAATGGTTAGCGTGCGGCCGCCATGACACTGACGAGTTTCGGGATGGCGATGCCGATGACCTCATTGGCGACGGCCTCAAACTTCGCCGGATCGGCCGCAATCGAGATTTCCTGCACACCGATGCCGACTTGTTTTCCTTCGGGCTGAGCGAGACGCTGGACGTTACCGAAGGGTTTGTCGGATCGGATCGGCTGCTGAAGATAAGCTCCCGCCGGGAAACCGCCCGAACTGGGGCCCCAGTATTCGAGCATCGTGCCACTGTCCACAAAGCTGCCGGCCGCCATGGCTACGCCTTCCTTGAATCCGACCGAGGCGCCCTTGCCGACTTTGTTGCTTCTGCCGGAGCTGGAGTAAACACCGTAGTCCACCACGAGCGTAACCGCGATGATGCCGATTTTTCCGTCGTGCGCGAGGTAGGGAGAACGGGTGAACGGCTGGGGCCGGTCGAGCATGCGAAACGCGGGCTGCTCGCCAAAAAAACCGCCGGTGAAGCGCTTTGCCGTATCGCCTTGGAGAAAGCGGAGCGAGCGCCCGGTCGGGGCGACGTAGGTGCCGTAACGACCCTGACTGAAATTTGGCAGCGAGTCCCACTTGCCGAATTCCGGCGCCAGTTGGGTCAACCCGGCCGCATCCACGACTTCGTAGCCCGCGCCCTGTAGTTGCTCGACCAGCAGCGCGTAAGCCTGATCAGTGATCCTCTGCTGCGTGGCGTGGTCGATGCCCGTCATGGACGTGTCCATGTAAGCTTTGGCTGACGTGGCCCGGTCACCGAGGAAGGAATGGCCCTTGCTCACAGCCTCGTAGTGAAACTCGCTCGGGAAGGCGACGTTGAAGACTGAGATCGCCACCTTGTGTGCGCCCTTGAATTCGCTGCCGTGCTCGACCGTAATTTCTTCCGGCGCGATCTTCTGCTGGAAGAACCCATGTTTTTGAATCGCGCCTTCCACCCGTTCCTGGGCTTGGACTGCGGACGGGATAACAGCGAGACCGCAGGCGAGCAATGAAGCGGCCAAACCGGTCGTGATAGGGCGTGGAAGGGAGGGCATTCAGTATCCCTACGGTCCGGAGGCGGAACTTCAATCCTCATTGCTGGGCGAGGCCAACTTTTCCAGATCCAATAGAGCAGTCCAAGTCAGACAATATTCAAATCGTTCATTTATTGAATCATCGTGAACAATTGCGATTTATTTGGTTTATATTTTCCACGTCTTGCGGGCGGAACGATAAACTGACACGACTATTTCGCCTTCCGTCAGAAACTCAGCGTCGAGTGTCGCTATCTTCTGCCGAGTTTCCCCAACCCCTAAAACCATCATTCGGTGAATAGAAAACAATCCTCCCTCATCCGCTGCGTCGTCGTGTTTTGGCTGGCTTCGGCTGCGCATTCACTGGTCGGCGCCGACGTTGCGCCTGCGCCCGCCACCACTACCACGCCCGCACCCGGTGGCGCTCCGGCGGCTCCGGTTCCACGCAACCGGGGGGCGCCCGCCACTCCGGCTGACTTCGCGGAAATGGCGAAGCTCTTTGAACTCCCGGCCCTGACTCCCGGTGCCGGTGACGGCGATTATTTGTTGAAGCCATCGTATGCTCCCGCTCCGGAGCAAACGCCGCGACCGGAGGTACCGAAGGGCAACGTCGTGCAGTTCACGCTCACCGCGGCCGACAGTAAATTTTATCCCGACACCGGCTTGCGCGGAACCACCCCCACTCGCGGCGTCACGGTTTACATCCCCAGCCAATATGTGGCGGGCACGCCGGCCGCCTTGCTCGTCACCCACGATGCGATGGGTGCACGCAACAATCAATTGCCCACGATTCTCGACAACCTGATCGCCGGGCACCGGTTGCCGCTGATCGTGGCGGTGATGATTACTTCCGGGGGCGGTGACGGCCGCGGCAGCGAGCGAGGTCTCGAATACGACACGGTGTCCGCCAAGTTTGCCGACTTCGTCGAGGCGGAAGTGCTGCCGCGCGTCGAAAAGGATTATCAGGTAACATTCACCAAAGATCCCGAGGGCCGCGCCACGATGGGCGGGAGTTCGGGCGGCGCGGTGGCCTTCACGATGGCATGGTTTCATCCGGAATTGTACCGCCGCGTGCTGACCTACTCCGGCACTTACACGAACAACCAGTCGCCCGTAAATCCGGATACTTTGCATGGCGCGTGGGAATATCACGAGCACCTCATTCCCGCGAGCGCACCGAAGCCTTTGCGCATCTGGATGGAAGTCGGCGAAAACGACAACGGTTCCAAGGCGACCGCCGCCGATCTTCACAACTGGGTCATCGCCAACCAGCGCATGGCGGGTGTCCTCAAGGCGAAGGGCTATCATTACCAGTTCGTGTACGCGGCGGGCGCGGGCCACGTCGACGGCAAGGTCGTGGCGCAGACGCTGCCGCAGGCTTTGGAGTGGTTATGGCAGGGCTATAAGCCGGCTAAGTGACGACGACAGCCTTTGGCCTGATGCCCGCGTTCCGCACGCCTCGCGAACAGGAGGCGCGGGGCGCGCCGCTTACGAACGCCGCCATCGTCGGAGAACGCGGGGCGCGGCATCGCTCGCAATCAATCTCCCGGCTCTCCGCGAAACAAAGCGCGGGGTGGGAATGCAAGGGTGAAGTAACCGGTTGAAAGAGGCTCCCGTCTTTGTACCGTGACCATCACCCCACTTGTTCGCATGTCATCGCGCTTCCTTTGTCATTCTTGTTGGTTGTTGATTGCCGGGTGCGCGATTTCAATGCTCGCACGGGCGGCGGAGGCGCCTGCCACCGGGCTCGCAAGCCAGTTCAACTCCACGGTTAAGCCGTTTCTTGAGACTTACTGTGTGACCTGCCACGGCCGGGATGAAACCAAGGCTGACCTCAAACTGACTTATTCCTCCCTGTCCGCCTTGCTGAACGATGGCAGCCGGCTGGGAGATGTGTTGGACCTGCTTGAATCGGAAGAAATGCCCCCCGATCGCGCGAAGCGTCAGCCTTCGGCCGCCGAGCGCCAGACCGCGGTCAGTTGGTTCGGGACCGTTCTTGCCGACGAAACCCGCCGACATGCCGGTGATCCGGGAGTGGTGCTGGCGCGGCGTCTGAGCAATTCGGAATACGATTACACCGTGCGCGATTTGACGGGGCGCGATCTCCGGCCGACGCGGGAATTCCCCGTCGATCCGTCCAATATCGCCGGGTTCGACAACTCGGGCGAATCGCTCGTCATGTCACCGGCCCTGCTCAACAAATACCTGAAAGTCGCTCGCGAGGTGGCCGACCATTTGTATCTCCGGCCCGATGATTTTGCTTTCGCGCCGCATCCGATGCTCGTCGAGACGGACCGCGATAAATTTTGCGTGCAGCAAATCATCGACCTCTATCACCGTCAGGATACGGACTACGCGGATTATTTCCTAGCCGCCTGGCGCTACAAACACCGTTCCGCTCTCGGGCAGAAAGGAACATCTCTCGCGGACATCGCAGCGCACGAAAAAATCAGCGCGAAGTACCTCGCGACCGTCTGGTCAGTATTGAACGAGTCCCGGGAAAAATTCGGTCCCTTGGCCAAACTCCAGGAGTTCTGGCGGAAATTGCCTCCACCCGTGAAAAACCAACCGGACATCGCCCGCGAGGGTTGCGAGCAGATGCGCAGCTACGTGACCCAGGTGCGCAAAAAGGTTGAGCCGCGTTTTCTGAACATCACGGCCGGGAAAGTCACGGGGGCCCGCCAGCCCTTGCTCATCTGGAAAAATGTGCAGTACGCCATGCACCGGCGGAATTTTGACCCGGCCCAGCTTCAGGTGGCGGGCGAACCCGTGGTGATGGCCGGGCCCGTCGTCGAGCCGGATACCGCCAATCAGTTTGGACCCGGTGCGACCGTCCTGGTGAAAAACGTCCCCGGTGACCCCGATCTGGCCGTGCCGGCGGGACAACGCGTGCGTTACGAGGGGGCCTTCGCGCGTTTTTGCAGCGTGTTTCCCGATATGTTTTATAAACAGGAGCGTGGCCGGAATTATTTCGACACCACCCAGGATCGCGGCCGCTATTTAAGCGCTGGTTTTCATAATGTCATGGGCTATTTCCGCGACGACCAGCCCCTCTACGAATTGATCCTGGATACGGCGCAGCAAAAGGAACTGGATGATCGCTGGCGGGAACTCGACTTCGTCGCCTCTGCGAACATTCGGACCTATGTCCAGTTTAGCAGCAGCCGGGAGGCGCGCGGCAACCTCGGCGACGGTACCGAGCAAAACGCCAGCGACTATTCCCGGTCGGAAGACAAGGAACTCACCTCGGAAACCAAGCTCCGGCAATTGGAAGCCAAATATCTTTCGCTGGCAGAGGGCGGCAGTGCGATTGGCGTCCAGGCGATCAAGGATTATTTCAACCGGACCAACGAAAGCATCCGCTGGGTGGAAAAAGCGCGCCTCGACGCGGAGCCGCACCACTTGGATGCGCTGCTGCAATTCGCTACCCGCGCTTACCGGCGGCCACTCACTCAAGCAGAGAAAGACGAAATTCTCGGGTATTATCGCGCCGGCCGCGAACGAGAGGGACTTGATCACGAAGCGGCCATTCGCGAATGCGTCGTCACCGTGTTGATGTCGCCTGATGTGACGTACCGCATCGAGCTGGCGGAAAAGACGCCGGGGGTTCATCCGCTGTCCGACTACGAACTCGCCAGCCGGTTAAGTTATTTCCTTTGGGCGAGTATTCCCGACGCCGAATTGCTGGCCCATGCCGCCGCGGGAGATTTGCATCAGCCAGCGGTGATCGCCGCGCAGGCCCGACGCATGCTGCAGGATCCCAGGATTCGCGCCCTCGCGGTGGAATTCGGCGGCAACTGGCTGGATTTCCGGCGATTTGAAGAACTGGGTACGGTGGACCGGGAACGGTTCCCCTCGTTCACCCCGGAGTTGCGTGAGGCGATGTTTGAGGAACCGGTCCGTTTGCTCATGGATGTTTTTCAAAACGACAAACCGGTGCTAGATTTGGTTTATGCCCACTACACGTTCGCGAATGCCGTGCTGGCGCAGCACTACGGATTGCCGGTCGCGAAGGGCGGAAGAGATGATTGGTTTCGAGTCGATGACGCGGACAAATACAACCGGGGCGGCTTGCTTCCGATGGCGGTGTTTCTCACGAAAAATGCGCCTGGCTTGCGCACCAGTCCGGTGAAGCGGGGAAATTGGGTGGTGAAGAATGTCCTCGGCGAACGCATCCCCGCGCCGCCGCCGGTCGTGCCCGAATTGCCGCGCGATGAAGCCAAGCTCGACCTGCCTCTGCGGGAAATGCTCTCGCGTCACCGCGCCGATCCCAATTGCGCCGCCTGCCATGCACGTTTCGATTCGATGGGTCTGGTCTTCGAAGGCTTCGGTCCGGTCGGCGAACGCCGCGAAAAAGATCTGGGCGGCCGTCCGATCGACGCGCACGCGACTTTTCCCGGCGGGGTGAGTGGGGAAGGCCTGAATGGATTGCGCGAGTACATCCACGCCCAGCGCCAGAATGATTTTGTCGGCAATTTATGCGCGAAACTTCTATTCTACGCGCTGGGCCGAAGCCGCATCGTGTCGGATGGCCCCCTGATCAAGGAATTGCAAAGCAGCCTCGCCGCCCATCAGTATCATTTTGGAATGTTAGTGGAGAAAATCGTCACCAGTCCTCAATTTCTAAACAAGCGGGGAAGTGATTTCCTCGCGGTAACGGAGTCCTCGCCATGAATCATCGCAAGAAAAGCGCCAGTCCCCTTGACCGCAGATTTTCCCGCCGCGCATTTCTCCGCGGAGTCGGTGTCACGATGGCTTTGCCGTGGCTGGAATCCCTGCCTGGAATGAAACTGCTGGCGTCGGCCTCAGCCGCAGAGGCCCCGGCAGCGGCGCTATTTCCCACCCGCTTCGGGGTGGTGTTCATGGGCTGCGGCGTGAATCCGAACCACTGGTGGGCGAAAAAAATTGAAGGTGGCGAAATGGAGTTGAGTAAATCCCTTGCGCCGCTCTCGCCACTCACCGCCAAGATCAACGTGATCGATGGCCTCTTCAACAAGCAGGCCACGGGGCAGGGAATTCATCCCGGGCAGACGGGCAATCTGCTTTCCGGCGTTCCTTTGCAACGCGGCGCGGTCATCCATAGTGGCACGAGCGTCGACCAGATGATCGCGAATCACATCGGGCAGGACACGCTGCAATCCAGCATGGTGCTCGCCTGCGAGCAACCGATGACGGGCTATCACGAATCGAATTTCTCGAATGCCTACAGCTCCCACATCTCCTGGCAGAACGCGGATTCGCCCATGCCCAATGAAATGTATCCGTCGCTGGCATTTGACAGCCTGTTCGAAAACAGCGGGAGCCTGCGCAACATCAGCGTGTTGGACCGCGTCAAGGACCGTGCCGCCAAACTCAGCCGCCAGATCAGTTCCACGGACAAGGAAAAATTGGACGAGTACCTCGGCAGCGTCCGCGACGTGGAGCGCAGTATTGAGCGGATGCGGGCGGACAAGGACAAAGCCGAGACCCGCGCCCAAGCCCAGGGGAAGCCCCTTTTGGCGATGAAACGGCCCGACAACGGCATGCCCGAGGATCTGCGGGAACACGCGCGACTGATGTGCGACATCGTCGCGCTGGGTTTCCAAACTGACAAGACCCGCGTCGCCTCACTGATTCTCGCGCGTGATCTTTCGTCGCTGTATTATCCGTTTCTCGACGTCCATGAAGCGCATCACAGCTCGTCGCACAACGACACGTCGGAAAGCTACGAGCGCATTTCCCGTTTTCATCTCAGTCAATTTGCCTACCTGGCGCAACGGCTCGATGAAATGCCGGAAGGGGAGGGCACCGTGCTCGATCACAGCTGCCTGATGTTCATGTCGAACATGTTCTCCGGGACAAAACATGATAACCGCAAGGTGCCTGTCATTACCGCGGGCGGCATGGGTGGCCGGTTGAAAACCGGCCGGGTGCTCGACTACAGCGACCATTGCGATGAAGACCGGAAACTATGCAGTTTGTATCTGGGGCTCATGGACCGGGTGGATCTGCGACTCGATCACTTCGGCGACGCGGACACCCGCCTCGCCGCACTGTGACCCCCGAGTATCCTGCCGAGTCTCGCAAATAGGGTGACGGTGATCGCCTCCTCGGCAGGTCGGAGTTATCCCTGACGCATTCTCCCGGCACGTCGGGCGTTCCGCCGTCGCCAAGGCTATGGCGGACAAGAAATCCCGAGCTACTACAGTCGAATCTCCCCCTATCATGCGGGACTCAGTGAGCGATTAATCCGTGAGCAAAGTGCGGGGACATTACAGAGAGTGAGATTGGCAGAGGCAGTCCAGGCGAACCGCTTCGGATTTTGATTCAAATTGGGAATCCTAACCGGAGATTTTGATTTTTGGTTTTCAGATAGCCAGTGGATGGCGGGAAGATTCGGCCAGCCAGAATCGAGTTGGCATAAAATTATTTCATGGATTTTGTCTTGTCAGTCGGTTGCCCCCTCCGCCCCCCCCCTTTTTTTCCGCCCCATGTGGTTTCGCGTATTGTCCATGATTTCGCTTGGCCTCCTTGGATTGGCGCGGCCCGGGTCCTGCGTCGCAGTCACGACCGGAGCACACGGGGGCTATTTGATCAAGATTTGGCAGACGGAGGAACGATTACCGCAAAATACCGTGATGGCGATCACGCAGACCCGCGACGGGTATCTGTGGGTCGGCACCTACGCCGGCCTGGCGCGGTTTGACGGTGAGCATTTTCACACGTTCGATTTGAAGAACACGCCGGTTTTGCGCGATGAAAGGATTGCCTGCCTCTACGAAGATACCCGGGGAACGTTGTGGATCGGGAACGAGTCGGGTCAGGTCACCTGCTACCGCGACGGCCGCTTCGAGGCTGGCTCCCCCGACTCCCCTGCCCAGGAACGCATTTTTGCTTTTACCGAAGATGAGCGCGGCACCGTCTGGCTGCTCCGGCAGAACGGCATGCTGGAGCCCGTCGGGCAATCCGGCCCCGTGACCGCGCCCCCGACGGGCAGCCCAGCCAAGTTGTTTATCGCCCACAGCCGCGCCGACCGATCCTGGATTTGTGTGAACGGGGCCGCGGCAGAACTCAAGCAGGGCGCCGTGCATCCGCTCGACTTTGGTGCAGCCGTGTACACGGGCTATGTGCGGGGCTTGGGTGCGGCGACCGACGGGGGATTGTGGGTCGTGCGCGACGGGCGCATCAGAAAGTGGACCGACGGGCGCTGGACCGAGGATCGCGGGGCTTGGGGAAACAGCGACATAACCAGCCTGATCGAACTGCACAACGGTGCTTTGGCGATCGGCACGATGGACGCCGGAGTCCACCTGCTATTTCCGGATGGCCGGACTCTCACCTTCGACCACAATCACGGTTCGATTCAGAACTGGATCAGATCGCTGTATGAAGATCGCGAGGGGAACCTGTGGGTGGCGGGCGGATCGGGCGGCCTGGCGATGGTGCGTCAGACTGCGTTCGGCGTGCTCAACCCGCCGGACAACTGGCAGGGCCGGACAGTGCTTTCCGTCGCTGCTGCGAAAGATGGGACATTGTGGGCCGGGACCGAGGGCGCCGGCGTCTATCATTACCACGACGGCGACTGGACCCACTATGACCAGGCGCAAGGCTTGACGAGTCTCTATGTCTGGTCGGTCGCGGTGGATCCAAAAGGGCAAGTCTGGGCGGGAACCTGGAACCACGGCGTGTTTCGGCTTGAAGGCGAGCGCTTCGAGCGGGCGACGGAATTGGGGCCGATTGGAGCACCCGTGCTGGCGCTGCATTTTGATGCCGCGGATCGCTCGCTGTGGGTTGGAACGAGAAACGGGCTGCTGCAGTGGCGCGACGGCGCGGCAATTTGGAGGCTGCGCAACCCGGGCGACGCGCAAACCGTCGTTTCCGCGGTGGCTTCCGATGCGCGGGGTGCGATGTGGCTCGCGTTGCAAAAGGCCGGGCTGGGGCGATTGTCGGCGGCTGGGATCGATCTGTTTGACCGGGATGGCGGGCTGGCCACCGACACCGTGCAATGCCTGCTGGCCGATGGCGACACTCTCTGGATCGGCACCCAAAACGGCGGACTCAGCCGCTTGAAAAACGGCCGCTTTTTCTCGCTCGAAACAAAAATGAACCTCGGCAGCAGGGTAATTTGCCACATCGAGGACGATGGTCACGGATACCTGTGGATGAGCACGCACCGCGGAATTGTCCGCGTCGCCAAACGTGAATTGAACCGCGGCGCCGACGGCGAAAGCGAGGCCGTGCCGAGCGAGACGTTCGATAAAAACGACGGCCTGCCGACGCTGGAGTATTCGGGCGGGTTGCAGGCGGCCGGCTGCCAAAGCGGCGACGGGCGGCTTTGGTTCACCAGCAACCAGGGACTGGTCAGCGTCGACCCGGCGGCGTTACCGCTCAATCCGCTGCCCCCTCCGGTGATGGTGGAATCCATGCGGGTCGACGGCCGGCCGTTCCAAGGCAGCGCCCCATCGGAATCGAAGGTGCCGCCGGCGCATGAACGAATTGAGTTTGAATATACGGCGCTGAGCCTGGCGGCGACCAGCAAGGTGCTGTTCAAATATCAGCTGCACGGACTCGACAAAGATTGGATCGAGGCGGGCGACAAGCGCACCGCGTTCTACAGTCATCTGCCCCCGGGCGAGTACCGGTTTCAAGTGATCGCGTGCAACAACGACGGCGTCTGGAACACCGCGGGCGACTCCCTGCGTTTCACAGTGGAACCGTTTTACTGGCAGGCCTGGTGGTTCCGCAGTCTCACCGGATTGCTCGCCGCCGCCACGGTGGGCCTGGTCGTGCGGCATGAAACGCGCCGCCGGATGCAGCACCGTTTTGACGAATTAAAATTCGAGCATGGGATCGAACGCGAGCGGGCGCGGATCGCGCAAGACATTCACGACGACATCGGCTCAACGTTGACGCGGATCTCGATGCTGAGCCAGTTGGACCGGCCGGAATTGGAACAGCCTGGACAGGCGGCCATCGTGCTGGAGCGGATTCACGACGCCGCCCTGGAAATATCGCACACGGTGGATGAGATTGTCTGGGCGGTGAATCCGCGGCACGACACCCTGGACAGCTTGGCGTGCTATATTTCGCGCTTCGCCCAGGAGGTGCTCGCCGAAGCCGGGATCGCCTGCCGAACCAGCCTGCCGATGAACCTGCCGCCCTGGCGGATCAGTGCTCAGGTGCGGCACAACGTGCTGCTGGCTTTCAAGGAAGTATTGAACAACATTCTCAAGCACGCGAAGGCGACCGAGGTCAAAGTCTCTCTCGTGATCTTGGAAACTGGTTTTGTGATGACCGTGCAGGACAACGGACAGACCAGCGAAAATCGCGCCGAAGAAGCCGGCGCTTCGAATCGCGCACTCGGCGGCAATGGCCTCGAGAACGTGCACCAGCGGCTCGCGCAGATTGGCGGCCGCTGTGACATTCGCGTGTCCCCCGGCGAGGGATGGTGCGTTGATTTCATTGTCGAGTCTTTGCCGTCCGCAGTCGCGTCCCGGGTCGCACCGTAGGCCGGATCACTCTCCCGACCCCATGCACCGTTCGCCTCCTCCATTCACCTCATGACCCTCGCGGAAAACTGCACAGGAAAAACGGAACCGGGAGCGTCGCCGCCTATCAAGGTTTCCATCGTGGAAGACGACGCAGCGGTCCGGGCGATGCTGTGCAAATGGATCAGGCAGGCGGACGGTTTCCAGTGTCTGGCCGATTTCGAGAATGCGGAAACCGCCGTGGCCGCCATGCCCCGCGATGCGCCCGACGTCGCGCTGGTGGACATTAATCTGCCCGGCATCAGTGGCATCGAGTGTGTGTTGCGCCTCAAGTTCCGGCTCCCGCACACCCAATTTGTCATTATTACCGGCTACGAGGACGCCGACCATATCTTAGCAGCCTTGGCGGCGGGAGCGACCGGGTACCTGCTCAAACGGACGCGCCGCGCAGAACTCCTCACGGCACTCCGCGAAGTCCACGCCGGCGGTTCGCCGATGAGCAGCAACATCGCGCGAAAGATCGTGCAGTCCTTTCAAAGAATTTCGCCAAAGCCAAATCAAGCCGAAGGATTGTCGCCGCGCGAAAGCGATGTGCTGGAGCTGCTCGCCCGGGGTTATCTTTACAAGGAAGTCGCTGAGATCATCGGCATCAGTCTTACCACCGTGAAAACCTACATCCACCGGATCTGCGAAAAGTTGCACGTGCATTCCCGTGCCGAAGCTGTCGCGCACTATGCCAACCTGCCGCGGCGCAGCGACGCCTGAGCGCGGCCATTTCCCTCCGCGGGGAGAAATAAGGCCGGGATACCATTGGCGCCCTTCCTGCGACTCACCCCAGTTGCGCCCGCCGGAAATGATCGTCCGAGGGAAGGTGTTCGTGAACGGATACTGCGCCCACCACGGTCGGTTTTCGCAGGCTGCCGCGTGTAGTACTTTTACACGACATGCAATCCTTCGGGGAATTTGCTATAGTCAGATCCGTTGAGGCGGCTTCCTGTTTCCCCACCCCGTTTCTTAGCTGCGCGGAAGCTTATCCCCCAATGCTTCGCTCTCTTCCGGTATTTTGCCGGAAGCCGGAGACGAAGGTCCGATTCTACCCCAAAAATCCACCTTATGAAACGAACCGTTGGCCCATTGCCGGCCAGTACGTCCGACGAAACGGCAGATTGGCCAAGGTCGAATATAAATCTCCAGGGCAAGCGCCGAGGCCTCCACCAAACCCATTGCGGGCGAGGTCGCCCGCACTCCAGTCCTTCTCTGGCTGGAGCCACGGCGACCTCGCCGCGGTCTTTGCCCAATCGGGAACGAAGCAAGCTCCGGAGTATTGCCCCCACAGGGAATAATAGAAAAACGACAATGGATGCGACGTTCACTTCGTCGGTGCACCGGATTACCCGAGCAACAGTTACGAATCGCTCGCACCCTGAGACGGCTCACGCCAAGAGGCCCTCATGAAACCCGAATCCAAAAATCCGAGCCCGAACGTCTGGTCTCGTGCGGCAGCCGTACTGCTGGCCGCGGCAATTATTTTCCTCGTTGGGCGATTCACTGCGCCACACGCTCCTGCCCGCGCTTCGGATCCGACCGCGGCTCAGGCAGCCCCTTTGATCGCGTCTTCCGCTGCGGTGAAAATTGGTTCCTCCAATCCGTTGCCGCCGGCAAAGATTGAGGAGTGGCGGCGGCGGCTTGACGCGGGCGTTCCCGGTGAGGCGAGGGGGAAGGAGCGCCTCCGGATGCTTTCAGAATGGGCCCGGGTTTCACCCACAGCTGCACTGGAATATGTCCGCCAGAAAATGTTCCGGGATCGCCAGCCGGAGGCGCTGACCACGGTCTTTGAAGCTTGGGCGGGACAAGATCCGACCGCGGCGTGGAATTGGGTGCTGACCCGTGAAAATGGTGACGCCGGGCATCTTCGTTCCGTCCTCACGGAAGTGGCGAAAAACGATCCGGTCATGGCTCAGCGTCTGGCCGGCGAATACGCCGGGCAGCACCCCGATCTGGCCTCGAACGCCTACCTTTCGGCGCTGGACGGAGTGATGTACACGGGAGATTACGAGGGTGCCCAACGGATGATCGCCCAGGCGAAAGTGCCGAACGAAGAGCAGAGAAATATTTTGCTGAACCTGTTGGCCGGAAATTGGGCGCGTTACCAGCCGGAGAGCGCCGCCCAGTGGGTGCTCAATCTGCCGGCCGGGGCGGTTCGCGCCCAGGCGTTGGACGCACTGGGGCAGGCGTGGTCGGATATCGACCCTCCGCGCGCGGCGGAATTTGCCATGAACCTCCCGCCCGGCCCGGAGCGCCAGACGGCGCTCAAGCAAGCGATCTCAAAATGGACCATGGACGACCCGCTGCGAGCGAGCGAATGGGTTCTCAAATGCAATGCCCATGGAGATTTTGACCAGGCAATCGCGGCTCTGGCCACTTCCAGTGACGTCATGAATCACAATGTCGACCTGGCTCTCGGCTGGGCCGGGACAATTCAGCAGGAAAATCTGCGCCGCCAGAGCACCATCGCAATCGTGTCGACCTGGTATTCCACCGATCCCGCTTCCGCCATGGGCTATATCAAGGGCTCGGCCGACCTCAGCCCGGAGACCCGGCAGGAGCTCTTAAAAGTTTTCCCGGCGGCCAACTAGAAAGTCCCGGCCCACGACGACCCTGAAATTTCCCACCTCAACTTGAGCCCCACCTTCCCAAAACGCAAAGATTGGCCCGAACGGAATCCCCACCGGCTGGTGCCCTGTGTGTTGGCGGAGCTTATTCCCATGCCCCCGTAAATCCACCCTCCGTCAGCTGCGGCCTTCGCGTGAAGCTGGGCCTTTTTAATCCTACCCCCAAAAATAACCTCTAATCGACGTTGGGCCATTAGCCACAACGCGATCAAAAAATGAAATCAGCAATTACCTCTTTCGCTACACGCCTTATCCCGCGTGCTTTCGCGCTCCTGGCGGCTTCGGTCGTCCTGGGCGGCTTTACTTCCTCCGCTCGCGCCGCTGACGGCGCCAACCTCCAGCCCGCCTACTACAACGGCGGCAACGTGAACTTCGGCTGGGCGTTGATGAAGAGCCAGGCCCCCAACATCAAGCGCCTGCGCATCGAGATCGATTCCAGCCGTGTCAGCACAGCGACGGCCAAAGGCTGGATCGATCAGGCCAAGGCAAATGGATTCACCGACCTCATCTGTACCTTTCATCAATTTGGCGGATCCGACAATGCCAGCGATTTGTTGACCGCGGCAAATTGGTGGAAAAACAATTACAACGCTCTCGGCGGCGGGTTTACGATCAATCTCTGCAATGAGTGGGCCGATCACAACATTACTTCCTCCGCCTACGCCAGCGCGTACAACAGCGCCATCTCCATTGTCCGCCAGGTTTACAGCGGACCGATCGTGGTCGATATTCCCGGCTGGGGCCAGGAAACGCTGACCGCCTTGAATGCGTACAAAAACAGCAGTCCGGTCATCACTGACGGAAATTTGATTGTATCGACTCACATTTATCCGGGCAATTGGAACCAGGCGCGAAATCACGTCTATCAAACGTCCGACATGAATGATTTATCTTCGATCGGGCGGACCGTCATTATCGGCGAGTATGGCACCGGTGCAGGCAGCTGCGATTGGTCTGGCTGTGTCGACTTCGGAAAATCCAAGGGCTGGAGCTGCCTTGCGTGGTCGTGGAACGGCGATGGTGGCGTCCTCAATATGGTTTCTCCTTCCTGGGCCTCCAATGCCACGGCCACTTCCTTCAGCACGAATTCGTACTTCAGCACGGTCTACCCCAAGCTTAGCGGCGGTGGCGGTGGTGGCGGTAGTGGCCCGGTCAGTCCCGGCACTTATCAACTGATCAATCGCGCCAGTGGAAAAGCGCTGGACAATCTGGGCTCGACCACGGATGGAACGAATGTCGGTCAGTGGGCCATCGGCGGCAGCAACAATCAGCGTTGGGTGCTCTCGTATGTGAGCGGCACGAATGCCAAGCTGATCTGCGTCACCGCAAGCAAAGCGCTGGATAGCTTGGCCCATAACACGGATGGGAGCACGGTCGGCCAGTGGGCCAGCGGCGGCAGCACCAACCAACAATGGACGCTCCAGTCGCAGGGTGGCGGATGGTACAAGATCATCAACAACGCCAACGGCAAAGCCCTGGACACGGGCGGCTCCACCAGCGATGGCGGAATCATGCAATTCTGGTCCAGCAACACTAGCTTCAATCAGCAGTGGCGGTTCCAGTAAGTAGCTTTCAAACGCCGTCTCTCGGCGCGGATTGATGAGCGCCGGGCCATCGAGTTCGATGGCCCGGCCTTCGCAAAAAATAACCGTGAAAACAACCACAGCCTTGATCGTGTTGGTCGCGATGGGCTAACCATAAAATTATCAACTTCACCCACTACGGCAAAGTCACGGAATTTTTCGGTGGTCGCAGCAGCCTCGATCAAGCGTGGCGGTTTGTGATCCCAAAACTGACGCACGGAAGCGATCCCGGTTGCATTCGCGATTACACCGGGCGGAGCGGTTCTCCTTGGATTTCGGTGCGAATCCGGTCGTTGCGACGGCTGGAATTTAAACCCCGGAGCAACAAAGCCTCTCTCGTCACCGTAGCGGAAACGGCCCAGTTATCCGTCTATCTATTGATGTCTCCCCTGACTGATTACCTCCGCTTGAAAATAGCCGGGTAGTTCCCCTCTTAATCGTTAGTTATAACCCCAAGAAAATATGCAAAATTGCATCTCCATTGAGGCCGCGTGCCCTCACCGTCAGTCGTTTCCCGTCGCGAAGAAAAATCACTTCAGCCAAGGTTTCCTTGGATTTCTATTTATCGCCTTGCTCGGACTTTTCGCGAACCCAACTTTTGCACAAACCCAGACCGTTGTGCAGAAATACGGCCAGCTTCGTGTCCAAGGTAATCGCATCGTGGACAAAACTGGAACGGCCATCCAATTGCGGGGCATGTCGCTCTATTGGAGTCAGTGGGTTCCCAAATACTGGAATTACAATACGATCAAATGGCTGAGAGATGATTGGAAAATTACCGTTATCCGTGCCGCAATGGGCGTGAACGGAAACACCGACGGCTACCTCGTAAACCCCACCGCTGAGAGAGACAAGGTGATCGCGGTCGTCGATGCTGCGATCTCACTGGGCATTTATGTTATCATCGATTTCCACGACAGCACCGCCAGTGCCCACCAAAGTCAGGCCCAGACATTCTTTGCCGATATGGCGACGCGCTACGGCAACGTCCCCAACGTTCTTTATGAGACGTGGAATGAACCTCTGGCCGTTTCTTGGTCCGGTGTGATCAAGCCGTACCATCAAGCGCTGGTTTCCACCATCAGGCAGCACGACCCCGACAATATCATCATTTGCGGCACGCGCAATTGGTCCCAAGAAGTCGATGAGGCGGCCGCCGACCCCGTAAGCGGAACGAACATTGCCTACACGCTCCACTTCTATGCCAACACTCACAAGCAGTCCCTCAGGGACAAGGCACAGTCTGCCCTGAACAGAAACCAAGCCTTGTTTGTGACTGAATACGGCACTACCGACGCCAGCGGCAACGGCACCGTGAATCCCACTGAAACCCAAACGTGGTGGAATTTTCTGGATCAAAATCATGTCAGCTACGCCAATTGGTCGGTGGCAGATCTCGGCGAGTCTTCCGCGGCGTTGATTTCCGGGGCAAGTAGCAATGGCGGCTGGTCCCTCAGCCAGATTAAGCAATCCGGGCAACTGGTCAGAAGTAATGCCATCGCGAAGGCGCCGGATCTCGGGACCGGCGGCGGTGGTGGCCCAGTTCCCGCTGGCACTTACAGCCTGCAGAATCTCGCAGATGGGAAGATGCTGGATAATCTGGGTGCGACCGCAGACGGAGCCACGGTTGCCCAATGGGCCGATGGCTCAAGCAATAATCAGCG
>JANYDX010000274.1 GCA_025363395.1 Verrucomicrobiota bacterium | reverse complement strand
CTCGGCGATCCGGATGCGCGGCTGCAAGTGCTGCTGCCTGATGAAGCGGCCTACGACCTCGCGGTGAATCTCTTTACCTACCAGCCGGGCGCGACGCTGCCGTTTGTGGAGACCCACATCATGGAGCACGGGTTGTTGATGCTGGCCGGGCAGGGTGTTTACCGGTTGGAGGATTCCTGGTATCCTGTGGCCGCCGGGGATGTGATTTGGATGGCACCGTATTGTCCGCAATGGTTTGTCGCGATGGGCAAGCAGCCCGCGAGCTACCTCTATTACAAGGATGTCAACCGTCCGCCCCTCTGATCCGGCGGCTCCCGCCAGTTTCGACCTCGTCGTCAATGGCCGTGTGGTCACTGCGCGGGGCGTGTCCACCACCACGACGCTGCTGAATTGGCTGCGCTCAACCGGACTGACCGGCAGCAAGGAAGGGTGTGCGGAGGGTGATTGCGGTGCCTGCTCCGTGGCGCTGGTGGATCGAGATGCTGCGGGAATGCCGACCTACCGGGCGTTCAACAGTTGCATCGCACTGTTGCCGATGTTTGCCGGGCGGGAGATTGTGACCGTCGAAGGTCTGGCCAAGGGGGACAAACTTCATCCGGTGCAGGAGGCAATGGTCCAGCACTATGGTTCGCAGTGCGGTTACTGCACGCCGGGATTTATCGTGTCGATGTTCGAGGCCTATTACCGCAAGGACTGCTGCAAGCCCGTTCAAATCAGCGACCAGCTGTGCGGCAACCTGTGCCGCTGCACTGGTTATCGTCCGATTCGCGACGCCGCGGTCGCGGCGCTGGCGCAGCGGGATGCAGCGGCTTCGGTGATCGAAGCACCAGCGGGTGGCCTGCCGGTGAACGGCAGCCTTGCAACGAAGACCATCGATCCCTTTGCGGCGCGTCTGCAGGAAACCGTGACGCCGGTCGGTGCGCTGAATTATCTGGCGGATCACGAGAAGTTTTTCCGACCGACCTCTCTGCCCGGTCTGTTCACGCTGCTGGGAACTTATCCCGAAGCGCGGCTGGTGGCCGGTGCCACCGAGATCGGCGTGGAGCTGAACAAAAAATTCAAGGCGTTTCCAGTTCTCATCTCCGTCGAAGCGGTGCCGGAGCTGACGCGCATCACTTCCGACAGAAAAGCCTGGCATCTCGGTGCAGCGGCAACCCTGACGTGCATCGAGGAGGCGCTGGGCGCTGAATTTCCCTCGATGGCGAAAATGCTCAGCGGGTTTGCCTCGCGCCAGATTCGCAACCGGGCGACGCTCGGCGGCAATCTTGTGACGGCTTCACCGATTGGCGACAGTGCGCCCGTGTTGCTAACGCTTGACGCCAGCGTCGTGCTGATCACGGACAAGGGTGAGCGCACGGTGGCGCTGGCGGATTTTTTCACCGGCTACCGGCAGACGGTCATGAAGCCAGGCGAGATCATGAAGGAAATCATTCTGCCCCGCGGCAGTCCGCGTCCCGGCTTGGTGCGGCGCGTTGGTTTTCTGAAGGTTTCGAAGCGCCGCGAACTGGATATCAGCATCGTGGCCGGTGCGTTTTGCGTGGAATGCAACGAGGTGGGGATCGTGCACAAGGCGCGCCTCGCTTACGGAGGTGTGGCGGCAGTGCCGAAACGCGCGCTCCGCGCGGAAGCCGCGCTTGTCGGCAAAAATATCACTGAGGTGGCGGAGAGCATCGCCCAAATTCTGCGCGAAGATTTCCAGCCCATCGATGATGCCCGCGGTGGCGCGGAGTACCGGCGCGGACTCGTGGCTGCTTTGTGGGAGAAATTTGTCTCGGGTGAACGCAGCCTGGCGCAAGATGAGGATCTCGGTTTTACGCCGGACGGGAAGTGGACGGAGCCCGATGCTTCGCGGGCCTTGTCCCATGAAAGCGCAGTGGGCCATGTGACCGGGCGCGCGATGTACGTGGACGACACTGCCCAGCGGAGAAAGATGCTGGAGGTCTGGCCGGTGTGCGCGCCCCACGCGCGCGCGAAGATTTTGCGGCGCGACGCCACCGCGGCCCGGACTGCCCGGGGTGTCGCCGCGGTGCTGCTGGCGGAGGATATTCCAGGAGAGAACAACACCGGCCCGGTGCGGCACGACGAACCACTGCTCGCGGCCGACGAGGTTTTGTTTCACGGACAGATCGTTGCCATGGTGATTGGCGAATCGCTCGCCGCCTGCCGGGCCGCAGCGGCCTTGGTGGAAGTGGACTATGAGCCGTTGCCGGCGGTGATTGGCCTGGCGGTCGCGATGGCGCAGGACAGCTATCACACCGATTCGCATGTTCTGAAGCGGGGCGAGGTGGACGCGGTGTTGCAGACCGCGCCGGAAAGTTTTTCCGGTGAATTTGAATTTGGCGGGCAGGAGCATTTTTATCTGGAGACGCAGGCGGCCTGGGCGGAAGCGGGCGAGGACGGAACGGTGACGGTGCATTCGTCGACGCAGCATCCGTCGGAAATCCAGGCGATTGTCAGCGAGGTTTTGCATCTGCCGCGGAACAAAGTGGTGGTGCAGGCGCCGCGGATGGGCGGTGGGTTTGGCGGCAAGGAGACGCAGGGCAACGCCTTTGCCGCCCTGGTGTCGCTGGCGGCGGTGAAGACCGGCCGGCCGGTTCGCATTCAATTGGACCGCGACCTGGACATGAAGCTGACGGGGAAGCGGCATCCGTTTCATGCAAAGTTTTCGGTGGGGCATGACCGCGAGGGACGTTTGCTCGCCGCGCAGGTGGAGCTGGTCTCGGATGGGGGCTGGTCGCTGGATCTTTCCACGGCGATTTGTGACCGTGCGCTCTTCCACCTCGACAACGCCTATTATATTCCGGCGGTGAAATTCAGCGGGCGCGTGGCGAAGACGAATGTGACTTCACACACGGCGTTTCGAGGTTTCGGTGGTCCGCAGGGCATGATCGTCATCGAGGAAATCATGGACCGCGTTGCCCGCCGGCTCGGCCTGCCGCCGGAAGTAGTGCGCGAGCAGAATCTTTATCACGGCACCGGCGAGACGAATCGCACGCATTATCACGAGGATATCGGCGACAACCGCATCCAGGACATCTGGCGGCAGGTTTTGGCCAAGGCGGATTTCGCCGGCCGCCGGCAGGAAGTTGAAGCGTGGAACGCTTCGCACCCGCATATGAAACGCGGACTGGCGGTGACACCCGTCAAGTTCGGCATTTCGTTCACACTCTCGCATTACAATCAGGCGGGAGCCTATGTGGTGATCTATTTGGATGGCAGCGTGCAGGTGAACCACGGTGGCACGGAGATGGGGCAGGGTTTGCATACGAAGATTCTCGGCGTCGCGATGCGCGAGCTGGGATTGCCGGCGGGCGCCATCCGCTTGATGACGACCAGCACCGACAAGGTGCCGAATACCTCGGCCACGGCGGCATCATCGGGGGCGGATCTCAACGGCATGGCGGTAGCGGCGGCGTGCATCACGCTGCGTGAACGGCTCGCCGCCGTGGCGGCGCCGTTGCTGGGCATCGCGCCCGATCAGGTGGAATTTATTCATGGTTGCGCAGGCGAGCGCGGAAACATGCAAAATAAAATGCCCTTTGGTAAAGTGTGCGGGCACGCCTACTCGGCGCGGGTCAGCCTGGCGGCCACCGGTTACTACAAGACGCCGGATGTGAAGTGGGACTGGTCCACGGCGACCGGCCGGCCGTTTCATTATTTCGCGTGTGGCGCGGCCGTCGCCGAGGTGGAGGTGGACGGATTCAACGGCATGCACCGGGTGCGGCGGGTGGACATCGTTCATGACGTGGGCGAATCGCTGAATCCCGGAGTGGATCGCGGCCAAATCGAGGGCGGTTTTGTGCAGGGCATGGGCTGGCTAACGCGCGAGGAATTGCGGTGGGACCAGGCGGGCCGGCTGCTGACCCACAGCGCGAGCACGTATCAGATTCCCGCGTTCAGCGACGCGCCGATTGAATTTAATGTCACGCTCCTACCCAAGGCGGCACAGGCGAACACGATTCACGGCAGCAAAGCCGTGGGTGAGCCCCCGTTGATGCTGGCATTTTCCGTGCGTGAGGCGATTCGCGATGCGGTTGCGGCGTTTGGTGAGAAAGGTGGCGAGGTGAGACTGGCGTCGCCCGCGACCGGTGAGGCGATTTTCGCAGCGGTGCAGGCACGGTTTAAATTGAAGGCATGAAGCAACTGGATCGTTTCATCCAACGCTGGCGTATGCGTCAGGCGATGCGGTTTGTGCCGCTCAACGCGCGGGTCATCGACATCGGTGCGCACGAGGGCGAATTATTTGAGGCGCTTGGCGGGCGGTTGGTGCGCGGGTTCGGCATCGAACCACTGCGCACGTCGACCTTGGAAGCGGCAAATTTCTCGGTGGTGCCGGGATTTTTCCCGGCGGCGCGTCCGGCTGAAGGCGGGTGGAACGCCGTGACGATGCTCGCGGTGTTGGAGCATATCCCGACGAGCCAGCAGCCGGCACTCGCCACCGCCTGTCAAGAACTGCTCAGTCCGGGTGGCCGGGTGATCATCACGGTGCCGGCGAGGGCGGTTGACCACATTCTGGCTCTGCTGCGCTGGCTGCGCCTGATTGATGGCATGTCGTTGGAGGAACACTACGGTTTTGAGCCGGGCGATACGGAAAGGATTTTCGCCGCGCCCGGCTTCCGCCTTCTGCACCGGTCGCGATTTCAGCTGGGTTTGAATCATCTGTACGTGTTCGAGCGGATGGGCTGACGGGGCAGAGAAGTTGGCCACGTCTGTTGGCGGGCGGAAGGTAGTCCGGCAACAAAAACAATTTTACGACTTTTCGTAGCTAAACTGCCTTGAGCCGGTCGCGTTCGCTCAACAATTGGGCGGCGATGCTCAGGGCGATTTCATGCGGGTGATTGGTGCCGAAGGAAAGTCCGACGGGGCAGTGAAACTTCCCCACACGGTCAGCGGGGACGCCGGCGGAAATCAACTCGCGCCGGAGCACTTCGGCTTTGGCGTCGCTGCCGATGACGCCGATGAAGGGGAAGCTTTTGTCCTTGAGGGCGCGTTCCAACACCGGGCGGTCGCTGGTGTGTCCCTTCGTGAGGCAGAGCAGAAATGCGTGGTCCGGCATTTGCGCGACCAAGTCAGCGGGTTGGTCCGCTTGAAGGTAGCGGATGTTGCGGGCCCGGGGCAGTCGATCAAGCCACTCCAACCGCGGGTCGCAGATTGTCAGCTGGCAATCGAGCGGAGCGAGCACGGGCACGAGCGC
>JANYDX010000251.1 GCA_025363395.1 Verrucomicrobiota bacterium | reverse complement strand
TCGCTCTATCGCGTGCACGACGATCCCGACGAGGAAAAACTCGCTGAGTACCGCCAGTTCCTCGGGACGTTTAACATCAAGGTCGGCGACCTCATGAACCGCAGCGAAGTCGTCAAGCTGCTCACCGTGCTCAAGGATCATCCCCAAGGCTACATCCTGCGCACGCAGTTGCTGCGCAGCATGCGCAAAGCGTGCTACCGCGCCACGCCCGACGGCCACTACGGTTTGAACAAGCCGGATTACACGCACTTCACCTCGCCCATCCGCCGTTACTCCGACCTCGTGGTGCATCGTGTGTTCGACACCTACCTGATCAAACACCTCGGCTATCCCGCCGCCGGTGGCACGCCGGGCTATCGCGCCTCTCACATCGACAATCTCGCGGAGCATTTGAGTCTGACGGAGATCAACAGCACGGAAGCTGAACGCGATTCCGTGAAGGTGAAGCTCATGGAATTTTTCGAGCGCGAGACAGAGAAGAAAAAGAAAACCATCTTCAACGCGATCATCACCGATGTCCGTAACCACGGATTCTTTATCGAGGTCGCCGAGGCGGGCGCATTCGGCATGGTGCCGGTGTCGTCGCTCAAGGACGATTTCTACGTCCTGAATCCGTCGGGCACGGCGTTCATCGGCCGGAAGAGCAAACGCAAATTCGAGCTCGGCCACAAAGTGCAGGTCGTCGTGGACAAGGTGGATCGCCAGAAACGCCTGATCGATTTCACCGTGCCGGCGTGAACGACCAACTGCCGGTGGCCGGTGCAGAGTATTTCGACCCGTTCTTCCCCGGGAATAAAATTCACGACCAGGCGTCGAGTCGCTGCGTCTGAGGTTCGAGTGAAGGTACTTTACCCGGAAAAAAATGCTGCCGGATTTCTGAGCCGTTTCGGCGGCTTTCGCGCCGACGCCCTGTCTCCGAGATAAAATCGGCTAACTTCGTCATTTCGCTCCTACGCAAAGGCAGCTGAAGCTCATTCGCGGCATTCGGCCGGTCGTGCAAACGAAGTGGGGAATTCACGAAGTGTGAGCAACCAACGGCTCGGGCCTAGGTCTTAAAAGTACATGTTCCGTTGCTGGAAGATTTTCCTTACTTTGATGGCCGTTGTGCTGCTCGCCCTCGGCACCCTGCCTTGGTGGCTGGGCGCCGCACTGCACCCCATCCTCCTTCGACAGGGCATCACCTTCGAACACTACGAGCGCATCGGCTACACCCACTTCAGGTTGCGCGGCTCACAGTATTCTCATCCGGGCTTGGTGATAGACGCGGCCGACCTTCAAGCGGACACCCCGTTGCTTTGGCTGAACAAACGATTTCACGGCGAAAAGCCCCTCATCACTGTCGAACACTGGGTGCTTCGCCACACCCAGACCCCGGCCGATCCATCCGCAAAAAAAGGGCTCAGTGGAATGGCTGATTTGCAAAGGCTGCTGATCCGACTGGTCGGGCCCTTGGATCACTGGCTCCCACACGTGCAGCTGCGGGCCGGCGAATTGCACGGCATCACCCCGGAGATGACGCTGGCGCAAGCGGATTGGAGCAACTCCTCGTTAAGGACGGAAGGCGTGCGCCTCGCCGGGCGCGAGCTGGCGATTATGATCGCCGCCGCGCCCGAAAACACTTTTGCGGTGACCGCCTACACGCCCGACCAGGAATCGCACCTGCAGTTCACGTGGTCGGCGGAGGAGATGAACGGGACGGGCGCATGGCGGGAACAGCCGGTGCAACTGATCGCGCGTTACAGTTCGGAAGGCTGGCTTCCCGTCGAAGCAAGCGCGGTGGCAGAGCACTGGGAAATTCCAGCCGCCCGTTTTAAATTGGGCACACCGTACGCAAAAGTACAAGGAGAGAGCCGGGCCCAGTGGCGCGACGGAAATTTCGACTTATCACTACAGGCCAAAGCCGAGCCTGTCGCAGGCAACAAGGCTCCGCCTTTTGAGGTTCAGGCAGCGGCCCATGGAAATCCTCGCGAACTCACGCTGGGCGTTTTGAAAGTAAACACACCTTTCGCCTCGGCCAGCCTTAGCGCCCCCGTCACCTTCAGTCTGGATCACGCGCCGGACGCCAGCACGGCTGAGCTCACCGTCAAAGCCGATTTGGCCAAGTTGCCTTGGATCGATGCCCACGGCAGCGTCAAAGGTTCGGTGACGGTGGCGGGCAACACCATTGCGGCGCGCCAAACGTTTCAACTGGAGCTCAACGATGTCGTGATCGAAAGTCTCGCTCTGAAAAAAGCGCAATTGCGAGGTGTGCTGGAGTGGCCGCGGTTGAATCTGGACACGATTGAAGTTCAGCTCGACAAAACCAGTTTCATCCACGCCCGCGGGGCCGTGAACTGGCAAACGCGCGAAGTGAGCGGCGGCACGCTTGACGCCAAGGTAGGCCCGGATTGGTTTGCCCACTGGCTGCCGCAGGATGCCAGCTGGTCAATAGCCGAAGTCACCGCAACAATGGAAGGGCCGCTCGACGCATTGCGGCATCACGGTTCGTTAAAACTCTCCCAACTGCAGTGGAAACCGCTCGAACCAGTGAAGGCGGACGCCTCGTGGGAGGGCACGGGAACGAACATCGATATCCGCACGCTCAAGGCTGTGGCAGCTAACTCCGCTCTTCAACTCAGCGGCACGCTGAATCCGCAAGGCCTGCAACTCCGCTCATTTTCTTTTGCACCTCATGGGCAGGTAACGTGGCAACTGGCTTCTCCCGCCCAACTGACCTGGGCACAAACCTGGCAAATTGATAATTTCCACCTAGCTGGTTCTGCGAGTGAGATAACGTTCAAAGGCAAGGGAGGGACTGATGGTTTCATCGATCTCAAGGCGACTGCTTTCGAGTCCGCGTGGCTGCACGATTTTATCATGGTAGGCGGTCCGCACTGGCAGCTTCACACGCTCGAGGCCCGCGGACGCGTCGCGGATGGCGTGCTCGCATTTGATACCGCCCTCACCGCCCAAATCGAAATGCAGCCGCGGCCTGCTGAGGTAAAACTGAGAGCGAGCGGTGACGCCCATGGACTGCACCTCCGGGAATTGACCGTCGTGGAATCGGACCGCGTGCTGACGCAAGCCCAAGGCCAATTTCCTTTCTCGTGGAAAGTCTCGCCAGCCCTCCAGCTTTCAATCGATGAAAATGGGCCCCTCGAATTTTCCGCTTTCACCGATCCCGACTCGCCGTTGTGGTCCGCACTGGCCGCTTACACCGGTTTGAAAATGACCAAGCCCACGGCGAAAATTGAACTCAAGGGAAGTCTGCGCGAGCCGGTGGGCGAATTGAAAATCCAGGCTGCGCAATTGGGTGCAGCCGCCGGACGATTCAAATTTTCCCTGCCGGATTTCGAAGATCTTACTCTCGTGCTGCAACTGGGCCGGAAATCTGTCGCGCTCCCGGAGCTGACCACGAAGCTCGACGGCCAGGCAGTGCAAGCGAGCGGCCGGATGCCGATGGATGATGATCGCTGGCAACAACTCTGGCGCAATCCCGCTGGCTTCGACTGGACCACGACGACCGCACGGGTAGAAATCCCCGATGCGGATCTCGCCGTGCTCGGCAACCATCTGCCGAATTTCGTCGCGTCAAAAGGCCGGCTGCGCGCCAAGGTCGAACTTGCGCCCGGCGGAAAACTTTCTGGCGAACTGCACCTGACCGATGCCGCGTCACGTCCGCTGCCACCCTTTAGCACGCTGCAAGAGATCAATGCCGACTTGGTTCTACATGACCGCATTTTGACGGTGCAAAAATTGAGCGCCAAGTTGGGCGGCGAACCGGTCGTCGTCGATGGCAGTATCACGCTGGTGCCAGGCGGAGCGCCTCGGCTTGCGCTCGGCCTCAAGGGAAAAAATCTTCCGCTGGTGCGCAACACCGGCTTGCTCGTCCGGAACGATATCGATCTTCAGGCCAACACCGACGCGGCCGGCATCACGCGCGTGTCCGGCCTCGTGACCTTGCGCGATTGTCTCGTGCTCGCCAACTTCGGTGCGCTGCTACCCTCCGGACAGCGCGGGGTGACGCGACAGCCGCCTTATTTCGCAGTGGACACCGAACCGTTTCGCTCGTGGCCGCTGGCCGTCGACGTGCGGGGGCCGCGGGCGGTGCGCATTCGCACCCCCGTTTTTAACGGCCTCGTTTCTGCGCATTTTCAACTGGGCGGCACGCTCGGTGAACCCCGCGCGGTGGGCGAATTGACCGTGGATGAGGCGAGTGTCCTCTTTCCTTTCGCCACCTTCAGGGTGCAGGCCGGCACGGTGCGGTTGCGCGAGTCCGATCCCTTCCATGCTGTAATAAATCTCAACGCGGTTTCGCAGCGGAGAGACTACCAGCTGCGACTCGAAGCGACCGGCCAGCTCCCTTCCCCCCATGTCGTGTTGTCCTCCACTCCCGCGCTGGATGCCGAAGCGGTTTTACTGATGGTCATGACCGGACAACCGCCGAACAGTGACTCGACCATTTCCTCCGCGGGACAGCGACTGGCGCTGCTGGGGGCATATCTCGGCCGGGGCGTCTTTCAGGATCTTGGCATTGGCGGCGAGGACAGACTGGAAATCTCCGCGGGCGAACAGGTTTCCCAGCAAGGCCGGGAAACCTATGACTTCGAATACAAGCTGGATAAGCGCTGGTCACTCACAGGCGAATATGACCGGTTTGACAGCTACAACGCGGGCCTGAAGTGGCGCGTCTTTACCGAGGAGAGCAAACCGCTTGAGAAAAAATAATTCGCTGCATCAGCTAGCACGACACGCGTTGCTCCTGGCTGCCGGCTGGTGGGCGGCGCTGGCATTGCAAGGCGCAGATCTCCAGGTGCGCGGTCTCGGCTGGTTCGGCAACCGCGCCGCCGAGCAAAAGCTGAAATTACTGCTCGGAGAACAGCGCGGCGAGACACTTGATGCCAATGCGCTGGAGGATGCG
>JANYDX010000247.1 GCA_025363395.1 Verrucomicrobiota bacterium | reverse complement strand
TTTGTAGGAGCCTGTTTACAGGCGATTCAGGGATTACCGTGACGGCTCACGCCACTCATCGCCTGTAAACAGCCTCCTACAAATGAAGTGACCTTGTCTGACTCCACGCGAGCCGGAATGCTGGAGCGCGGACGCCCTCGCCCGTGGCTGTTTTCTGATCTGGAAAAATTGCTCATGAAGGTGGACTCGTGATTATGCGGCCTTCTCTGCTCACTCCGGGGCTTTCAATGCGGCGATCAGGTCGAGTTGCTTGAGGTTGCGGAGGACGAACAGGGCGGAAAGCGTGGAGGCGATGGCCACGATCACGATGGCGAAGCAATAAGTGTAACTGGTGAACACGAGCGGGAGCCGGATCGTCTCCGTGTTAATTGAGCCAACGACCACCGTGGTCAGGCCGGTGCCGAGCAGCAGGCCAATGGGCAGGGCGATGCAGGCGAGGATCACGAGTTCCACGACGAGCACGGCGCCGACTTCGCGCTGCGTCATGCCGATGACGCGCAGCGTGGCGAGTTCGCGGGCTCGCTCGGCAAGGGAGATGCGGGCGTTGTTATAAATGACGCCGAACGCGACGATGACGGCAAAGGTCAGGTAGATTGTCTGGATGAGGCCCATGCTTTTTGCGGTGGTTTCACGGAAGCTCTGGCGCATCGACTCCTTGATGGCGACCATGCTGACGCGGGGGATTTCCTTCAGGGCAGCGAGAAATTCGGCGCGGCGCGACATGTCGAGCCCGATGCTGGCCCCGGTGATCACGTCTCCTTCGCCGAGGAAACGGTTGATCGCATGCAAGTCCATGTACGCGGCGATGCCGGTGAAATCCTCGGCGGTCGCGACCAGCACGACGCTTTGCACGGGCCGGCGGCCTTCCAGCGCTTCGATCGTGAGCGTATTCCCAACCCTGGCTCCGAGGACCTGGGCGAGTTTGGCGGAAAGGATCACCCCGTTGTCTGGTGGTGGGATTTCATGGCCGGCTGCGTCGACGGCGCGGCTGTGTTGGCCGCCAGGCAGAAGACTGCGGAGGCCAATTTGACGGCTTCGGCCCTGGAAAAAAATTCGCACCGCGGCAGTGCGCGTGGGTTCGAGGCTGGTGACGCCGGGCAATTGGGCGAGTTCGTGCGCGAGGCGGGCCGAGGAGGGTTCGACCAAACCGAGGTTTACGTCCTGACGCTGGACAACGTCCCATTGGAATTCGAGCACTTCGCGGATGCCCGCCTTGAAAGTGTTGGGCAGAATCAGAAGCGCGGTGGCGAGGGCGAGTCCCGCGACGGTGAAAAAGGCCTGCATGGGCCGGCGTTCGAGATTGCGCACCGCGATGCGGAACGAGTGCGAGAGGAACCGGGTCAAGCCGAGGCGTTCGATGAAGGCCGGGCGGAAGTTAGCCGGTGGCTCCGGCCGCATCGCTTCGGCGGGAGGGAGGTCGGCGGCTTTGCGCACGGCCCCGATGACGCCCAGCGTCACGACGCCCAGGCCGACGGTCAGCGCGACCGTGACTGCGACAGGATCGAGGCGGAAGGAGAGATCGGGAAAACGGAAAAAAAGTTCGTACATACCGACCATTTTAAGACCGAGTCCGACGCCGGCGATCAGGCCGAAGAGCACGCCGCCGGCAACCATCACGAACGCAAATTTCAGGTAATGCACCACGATCTGCCGGTTGGTGAAACCGAACGCCTTCAGGATCGCGATCTGCTCACGTTGCAGCGAAAGCAGGCGGGACAGCACGGCGTTGGTCATGAAGGCCGCGACGCCGAGGAAGATGGCGGGAAAACCAATCGACAGAATGGTGAGCACCCGAATCTCGTCTGAAACGCGGATGTGCGACGGATGGTCCTTACGGCCGAAAGCGCCGCGTCCGCCATAGGGGATGAGGAGTTGGTCGAGGGCGGCAATCACCGGCCGCTCATTCGTTCCCGGTGACAGTGTCAGCGAAACCATGTTGAACGCACCGTAAAGATCCCACGCGGTGGCGACTTCCTTGTAAGGCAGCCAGAAAATCCCGAAGGTGCGGTTGTCGGGCAGCGCGGCGCCGGGACGGGATTCGAAAATATATTCGGGAGACAACACAATGCCGCTGATGCGGAAAGTCTGGCGCCGCCCATTGAGCAGCGCGGTGAGAGTGTCACCCGGATTGAGCGAGTTGGCCTTGGCGAAGGATTCGCTGACGAGCACTTCACCGCGCGAACCGGGTGAAAGCCAGCGGCCGCGCCGGAGGAAGAGGCGGTTGAGTTCGGGTTCGCCGAAATCCGGAAGCGAGCGCACCAGTCCGCTGGCGGGTTCGGTGATGCCGGGCAGGTCGAGGGTGACAGGGACGGAGAGGTCGGCCTGCGCGGTGGCGACGCCGGGAATTTCCCGGATCCGCTCGCTGAGATTGTTGGGTGCGCGTTTAAGCGAGGCAAAGACCTCCGCGAAGTGGTGCGTCTGATAATATTCCGCGCGCGTGGAATCGAGGGAGTAGATGAGGCTGCGCGCCATGATCAGCATTGCGAGGCCACAGGCCATCACCAGTGACACCGCCGCCGTCTGGCCGGCGAGGCGGCGCAGGTCGCGCAGGAGTTTGCGGTCGAGGTGCGGGATCACGGAGCAAAAATGACGAATGACGAATGCCGTGGGTTGGGCGGAGCAGGTGCGAAGTGCCCAGCGTATTGCGGAATGAAACACCGGTTGAAGCGGTCATTCTCAGCAGAGGGATGAATCCACGTATTCACGGAAAGTGTCTTGTTCGTAGACTTAGATTCTTCGCTTCGCTCAGAGTGACAGCGGATTTTAGAGACATGGCGGTGTTCGTCCTTCGGAATTCGTCATTTGGCTCACCACCGCAGCGTCGCCGGGGCCGCGCGGGTGGCGTTGCGGCGTTCCTGTTGGACGCGGCCGTCGGAGAAATTGATCACGCGATCGGCCATGTCGGCCATGATGGCGTTGTGGGTG
>JANYDX010000235.1 GCA_025363395.1 Verrucomicrobiota bacterium | reverse complement strand
CTGCACCGCGCGACCACTTCCCATCGCGTCCCCCATGTCGATTCCTTCCCACCCGCGTGAAGCCCCCTGGCAGGCCGGGTGGCAAAGCGCACGAGCGCTACTCCGTCCGGGCCTCATCCTCCAAGCCGCGGCGCTTGCACTCGTCCTCAGTTTTTATTATCTGCCCGCCGCCTCCGGCTGGTTCAGCCAGCTGGCGCGCTGGCGCATGGAGGGCGGTTACCTTTTCTCCGCCCTCGCCAGTGCGCTGTGCGGCGGCTTGCTGCCCTTCCTCTACCTTCGCTTCACCTCACACCGCCCCGGAACTTATCCTTGGGCCCACTTGCTATTTTTTACCTCGTTCTGGGCGTGGAAGGGCGCAGAGGTGGATTTGCTGTATCGTGCCCTCGCCAGTTGGTATGGAAACGGAAACGGACCAGCCACGATTGTGCGCAAGGTGGTTACCGACCAATTTGGCTTCAACCCGCTTTACGCCACTCCCGTGGGCAATTTGATCTTCGCCTGGAAAGATGCGGGCTTCCGGTGGCGACCGGTGTTCGCTGACGTGAGAGCGGGGCGGTGGTACGCGCGACGGGTGCTCCCTGTGCTGATCAGCGTGTGGGCGCTGTGGATCCCCGTGGTGAGCTGCGTCTACGCGCTTCCGCCCGCCCTGCAGATTCCACTTTTCAACGTCGTGCTGTGTTTCTGGTCACTGCTGTTCGCCCACCTCACCGCCCACCAACAGCGCGAGGCGCGCTAAGCCGGATCAAGTCGCGACCCAAGGACACATGCGGTTTCCAACTGAAGCGTTACCAATAAGCGACCGAACTGGTGGTGCAAACCTTGTGTTTGCGCGGGGGAACGGCATTTTTTGTTCGTCTCCGGTTTGAAATAAACCACCCGCCCATTACTCTCACTGCCAGATGAAACTGCTCCGCCACCTTTTGCTTTTGCTCATGCTCCCGGCCCTGGCGCGCGCCACCGAGTCCACCTCCGTGAAAAAGGGCGCGGTGCAAGTCACGCTGGTCTCCGACGCGGCAACCATCGAGCCTGGCAAGGCGTTCACCGTGGCCCTGCGCATGCAGCATGACCCGCACTGGCACAGTTACTGGATTGCACCGGGCACGGGGTTTCCCACGGCGCTCACCTGGACCATGCCGGAAGGCTTCAAGACAGGTGCGATTCAATGGCCCACGCCTCACACCGTAAAGGATGCTTCCGGAAAAATCACCGGCAACGGCTACGAGAACGAAGTTTACCTGCTCGTCGAAATCACCCCGCCCGAAAAATTCGCGCCGGACCCCAACATAAAACTGCAAGCGGCGGTGGAGTGGCTCATGTGTCAGGAAGTTTGCATGCCCGGCGACGCAAAGCTGAAAATCATTTTCCCCATCGCCCCGTCGGGCACCGGCACTTCCGACCCCCGCTGGGTGCAGCCGTTGAACGACACCCGGGCCAAGTTGCCCCAATCCAATTCCGGATGGGAGGTGACCGCTTCGCACACCGCGACCGGTGCCACCCTTCGCCTGACGCCGAAACCCGGCACCATGCACCAGCCGGCCGAGCTGCAGTATTTCGCCGCTGATGCATTCACCGATTACGCCAAACCCGTGATCGTGACACGCGAGAACAACAGCTGGGTAATCCAGATGGAAATCGACGCGGCGGCGCCGGATAAAAATCCCGCGCGGCTGAGCGGTGTGCTCGCCTCCGCCAATGGCTGGTCGGCAGATTCAGGTTACAACGGGCTGGTCATTGACGTGCCATTTTCGCCCGAGGTCAGCCCCGTCGAAAAATCCGCCCCCTCCACCGCCAGTCCAGTGGTCACAAAGCCAGTGCCGCCACCCGCTCCCGGCAGTCTTCCCGCCACGCTGCTTCTCGCGTTTGTCGGCGGACTGATTCTGAACCTGATGCCGTGCGTCTTCCCGGTGCTCGGCATCAAGATCCTCGGCTTCGTCAACCAGTCCGGTCACGACCGCCGGAAAATCACCCTGCACGGACTCGTCTTTGCCTCGGGCGTTCTGCTGTCATTCTGGATTCTTGCCGGGGCGTTGCTCGTGCTGCGTGCGGGCGGTTCGCAACTCGGCTGGGGTTTTCAGCTGCAGTCACCCGCATTCGTTTTCGCCATGGCGGTTTTCCTCCTCGTGTTCGCCCTCAATCTGAGCGGGCTCTTCGAGATCGGGCTCGCCGCCACTGGCGTGGGCGGAAAATTGCAGATGAAGGACGGTTTCGCCGGTTCGTTTTTCACCGGGGCCCTCGCCGTGCTGGTCGCCACGCCGTGCAGCGCTCCGTTCCTTGCCCCCGCGCTGGGTGCCGCGCTGTCGCTGCCGGCGTTTCAATCGTTGCTGGTTTTCACCGCGATCGCGATCGGACTCGCCCTGCCCTACCTGCTGCTTTCGATTTTCCCGCAAGCCCTCAGGGTTCTTCCGCGCCCCGGCGCATGGATGGAAACGTTCAAGCAATTCATGGCCTTTCCGCTTTACGCGACCGTGGGCTGGCTGCTGTGGGTGCTCGCCGGCCAGACCAAGGACGATGACAACGCACTGCTCCTGATTGCATTCGGCTTCGTACTTGTCGCCATGGCGGCGTGGGCCTACGGCCGCTTCGCGCAGGCCTGGGGCAAACCAGGCAAACAACTTTTCGGCCGCATCTTTGCCGCCCTGCTGCTGGCCGGCGGACTTTACACCGGCTGGCCCAAGGAAGCGGTCGTCGCGCCGATCGATGGCAGTTATCAAATCATTTGGGAGAAATGGAGCCCCGAGGCGATCACGGCCGCGCAGGCCGCCGGTAAGTTTGTCTACGTGGATTTCACCGCCCGCTGGTGCGCCACCTGTCAGACCAACAAAGCCGCGGTATTCCATTCGGACGAAGTGCTGGCCAAGCTGAATGAGAAAAATGTGGTGCTCTTGCGCGGAGACTGGACCAACCGCGACCCAAAAATCACCGCTGAACTGGCGCGCTGGAACCGTTCCGCCGTGCCGTTCAACCTGATTTACGCTCCCGGAAAATCCACGCCGGTCATTCTGCCGGAATTGCTCACCCCGGGAAAAGTAATCGACGCCTTCGCCCAAGCGGCCGCGAAATAACCCACCGCGCGGGTCTATCGAAAAACGGCTGTACAACGACTCTATCGCGCCGCACTGGAAACCGGCCGGGGTTGAGATTTATTTTCAACGATGATCGTCCCCGACATATCCGGGTGATAAAGACACCGGTAGCGAAACGTGCCCGCGGTCGTGGGGCTAAATTTCCACGTTTCGTTCCGATTGATCATGCCGGAGTCGAACGACTTCGCCTCCCGCTCTGTCACGGTGTGCGGCACCAGATCGACATTGCGGAACACCACGGTGTCACTCGCTTGAATCCGGACAAGCACCGGCGAAAATTTCATGCCTTCGATCAGCACGGTGTACGACTGGGGTTCGGCCGACGAAGTGGTCGCACCCCAGTCGTGGAAAAGAGCCGCAATGAGTGCGAGGAGCGCAACGCTGAGGCCGATTCTTCGCATGAACCTTGTCGGTTATTGATAGGTCGCCTGCAGCTGTTTCGCGTGGCCCAAGTGAGCGATGAAAGCCGGGCGAACCTGGACCAGGAGCGCCTTGAGCTCGGCGTTTTGCGCATTGGGAATGAGCACGGTATCAAGCGCGGCAATGACCTGCTCGTGATAGGCGACTTCATGGTCAACGTAAGCCTTGTCCAAGGCCCGGCCACTCAGCGTGCGGAGTTGCGCGAGGTTTTTGTTGCCGCCTTCCTGTAAAGATTTACTGGTGGCATTGGCCTCGGGGGAGACCTTGAGTTTTGTCACCAGTTCGACCGCACTCTGGTTCACCGCCGAATGATCGGTAATCATCCGGTTGGCAAAATCCTTGATGGTGGAATCCGTGGACTTCTCCGCGGCAAATTTTCCGGCGTCGATGTCAACTTGGTTGGCCGTCACCACGATGGCTGCGATCTGGGCGTCGTTAGGCTGCGCCTGCACCAATGACGGCAGTAAAATCAGGGCTGCAGTCAGAGCAAAATACTTGATGGTTTTCATGGAATACAATGGATGAGTTGGGTTGAAGTTTGGGAATGCGAACGTCCATTGGATGCGCCTGCCCCAGGCCGGTTACACTATTCCCGCCGCAAACTCAGCCGCAGTGGACGATCGCGCCCATGACGCGTGCGGTCAGCGGATCGCAAAACTCAGCCCGGAACTGGAACAGCTCGGCTCCGGCCGCACTTTTCAGCAGCTCAACCTTCAAATTCTCCCGGGCACGATGCAGCGTGACTTTGATGCTCCCGGAGGTGACGCCGAGACAGGCGGCGGCCTCGGCCGTCGTCATTTGCTGCACCTCCCGCATGATGTACACCGTGCGAAGTTTACGCGGCAATGCGGCAATGGCGTTTTCCAAGAGGACTTTCATTTCTTTCAAACTCAACCGTGCGGCTCCCTGCGGTGCCGTGGATTCCGGGAACTCCGCCTCATCCTGGAGGGCCTCTTCACGCACGCTGCGACCGCGACGGAGCATCATGAGACATTCGTTGATCATGATGCGCGTGAGCCAGGTGGAGAACGAGGCGTGTCGCTGGAAATTCCCTAGGTTCACGAAAGCCTTGAGGTACGTGTTTTGCATGGCGTCCTCAGTCTGCTCATGCTGCCGGAGGTAACTCAGGCCGACACGGAAAAGCTGCCGGTTGTAGCGCCGCACCAGCACTTCGAACATCTCGCGGTTCCCCTGGTTGACCTCATCGATCACTTGGAGATCGC
>JANYDX010000231.1 GCA_025363395.1 Verrucomicrobiota bacterium | reverse complement strand
TACCCACCATTATAATACGGATTGGCGAGATCCAAACCAGTGACCGCGCCGGAGGCGTCCCTGATGGCCGGATTGCCGATGATGGATTTCTCGATATAGCGGGCACCGCCGCCAATGCTGAAGCCTTTCATCGGACCGTCGCTGAACGTGTAGTTGGTCAAGCCACTGGCGTGCCACTTGGCCAATTGGGTGGATGGCTGGCCATCCACGGACTTGTAGCCAATGTACGAGGGAAGCAGGAATTGATTGAAGTGCTGTTGACCAGTCTGGCTCAGGCCCCACGCCGAGCCACCCGTCTGAGGACCGGTCCACAAAGCGGGAATGCTCTTCCAATAAGCCAGGCGCTCCTCGATGAAGGCCGTCAAGGCCGGGGCGATATTCGTTTGCTTCGCCTCCTGCTTCGCGATGCTGCCCATGACGCGCCAGTTCTTGGTGATGTTGTAGGTCATTTCAATTTCGAGACCCTTCGAAACATTGTCGGCGGTGTAGGCGATGCGGGGATCACCAACGATAATACCAGGGGCGACACCCTGCTTGTAGGTGATACCGGCCTTCGCCGCTATTTCTGGCTCCACCACGAGATCCATGAAGGTCATGTTCCATTGCGCCAGGGGGAAGTTGGCGGGATTGCCCGCGTTGCCGCTGGCGGCGGTAAGCTCAAACCAGTTGAACTTCACGTTCAGCTTGTCGTCGAGCAGACGAAGCGAAAATCCGTAATCCTTGCCGAGACCGGTCGGACTTGGCGTGGCCTTGCCGAGGAGATCGACCGAGCCGGCATTGGGAATGAAGTTTTCCGCGTGATTGTAGTGTACGCTCAACCATTTGAGCGGATGCACCACGACACCGTACGTCTTGGTCTGTTTCGAAAATGCCGTCAGTTCAGGATAGGTGCTTGGAGCGGGGCCGACGATGCCGGTGCCGCCGTCCACTGAGCTGCTGAAGCCGGCCCGGTTTTTATCGCGACGGATGCCGAGCATGCCGACAATCTTGTCGTCCCACAGGTAGCCTTGAAGAACGAAAGCCGAGCTGCCAAGTTTAACCAGCTGACGTTGGTCGCTCTTGAGCGCGTAGTAGCTGCTGAGGGTGTCGGTCTTGAAGGTGCCGGAGGCGGAGTCGAAATAAGTGTTGGTCACGCCTGAGACCAAACCGGGATGGTCGGGGACGGTCGTCGCCTGAGTCGTCGTGCTGCCACCGAGATAATAGCGGTAACCGATCTCCGCATCCTTGGTCGAGCCACTCACGCTGCGGGCGTTGTACTGGAAGTGCTCGGTCTCGGTCTTGCGGTCCTCAGCGAAGCCGGTGAGACGATAGCGACCGAACCATTTGTTGTACTTGGTCAGGTCCAGATCGTAGGTGAGAGTCCCGCGCATCACTTCATTGGTGTTGTGGTCGGTCTGTTTGTTGTCGAGACCGCGGAACTGCATGTAGGTCTCACCATAGTGGGGATTGGCTGCCCCGGTGGGAGTGCGCAGATTGACGTCGATGAGGTAGTTCGCGTATTCGGCGCGGAAGAGGCTGAGGAAATCATTGTCCACTTTTTCGTTCACGTAGGAGACGTTGGCGTTCAAACCTTGAGCGATTTCCTGATCGATCGAGAAGCTGGCCGTCTTGAGCTTCATGTTTCCAAGGCTCGGGGACAGATTCAATTTATCCAGCGCGAGGTATTGGTTGTTGCCCATCCGCAGTGGCGTCCAGATGCCGGCGTTCGTGAGATTCTGCTGATTGAAGAGGTAGCCCGTGTTCGTGTTGAAGGCGCCGGCGACCGAGCGGTCCTTGTTGTACGTGACGGTCGGCAGATTGCCGTCCTGCCAGAGGAAGGAATTGACCGGGGCGGAGGAATTGCGGTCGTACGAAGGCTTGCCCAGCGTGACCCACTGGCTCACATCGTCTTCGGGCGTGATGGAATTGGGATTGTTGGAATTAACCTTTGCTTGCTCGTAACTGGCGCGGATGGTGGTTTTTTTCCAGGGTTGGTAGGTCAGCGTTCCGTACAGGCGCTTGTCCTTGTTCCAAGCCGGCTTTTGCTTGAAGCCCTTGTCCGACCACGCGGCAGCGACGCGAACTGCAAAGACATCCTTTAGCGCGACGATGTTGCTGTTGAAGGTGACGCGTTGATCGCCATAACTGCCGAAACGGTAGGCCACTTCGTTTTTGTTTTTGGAAAGACCGGCCAGTTGCGGGGAATAGTTGATGATACCGCCGGGCGAACCCAAGCCGGCTAACGTGGAATTTGGACCGCGGCTGATTGTCACCTGGTCGAGATTGTAGGTGTCGAAGCCGACCCACGTGCCGATGGTGTAGAAATAATCGCGCGTGATATCCGCATTGGCCAGACCGCGCAGACGATTGGCGGTCTGGGGATTGGAGGCGACCGAATCGAACGCCCGGCCGAGTGACTGCACCGTGGCGGTGAAATCGCGGGTGCCTTCGGTGTTCGCGGTGTAGGCCACGACGTCATTGATATCGACGGCGGAAATGTCGGTGAGAAATTCCTTGGTGACGACGGTGATGGAAGCAGCCACGTCCTTCAGCTCGGTATTGATGCGGCTGCCAGCAAGTGTGCTCGTGGCGCGGTAGCCCACGTCCTTGCTCGCATCCACCACAAACGGCGAGAGCGTGACGGTCTCTTCCTCGACCTTGGGGTTCTTCGTGGCATCCACTGGCACGGGCGCCTGCGCCCAGCCGGCGTTCATCAACAGCAGCGATAACACCACCACCCCGATTGGGCGGACGGCTCTCGCGCGATTCTGGCTTTCTGTCTGGCTTGGTAGTTTCATGGGGGAATCAGGTACTTACTTGGTAGGATACGAACTAATACGGGATTGGGTTGGGGGGGGAACTGAATGGACCGCTTAAATTACTCCTTAACCCAAACGGGCGAACCGTGGGAGCAGGATTTCATTGAGGCACATAACGGAAACACAGGGGTAAATCGTGGGGTGAACTGCAGTAAACCGGGGGAAAACGAGCGGGTATGGGTTTTATGCATGGCTCTCCCGCTTTTAATATCAAGTGTTTTATTAACTATAAAACAGTTTTATAGTAAAATCAGCATGCGGCCCAAATGCAACCCCGCTAAACGTCTTCAAAGGCCGATTACTAATGCGAGCAAGGTAGTCACCTTGCTCGCTTCGAATCCGACAGCCGCCGAATCAGGCGATCACCAACTCGTCGCCCTTCACTTTGAAGGTTACCGTGGACTCTTCCGTGACATCCCCCGCGATCAAGCCGCGCGCCAGGCGGGTCTCAAGATGGCGCTGCAAAAACCGCTTAAGCGGCCGGGCGCCAAAGGCCGGATCATAACCTTTCTCGGCCACCCAAGCCTTCGCCTTGGCGTCAAGCACCACGGTGACATGCCGCTCGGCCAGCCGCTTATTGATATCCGCGACCAACAAATCGACAATGTGCTCAATCTCCTCGAGCGAAAGCGGCTTGAAGAGAACGGTCTCGTCGATGCGGTTGAGAAACTCCGGACGAAACGTCTGCCGCAGGTCCGCCATCACCGCCTCGCGGACGCTTTCAGGAATCTCCGTGCCGGTCACTCCGTCCAGCAAGTGGCGGCTGCCAATATTGGAGGTCATGATGATGACAGTGTTCTTGAAATTAATCGTCCGGCCTTGGCTGTCGGTGATATGCCCATCGTCCAGCACTTGCAGCAGAACATTGAACACGTCCGGGTGCGCTTTTTCGATCTCATCGAACAACACGACGGAATAAGGTTTTCGCCGCACCGCCTCCGACAATTGCCCGCCTTCGTCGTAACCGACATAGCCCGGGGGAGCGCCCAGCATGCGGGAAACCGAATGCTTTTCCATGTACTCGGACATATCGAGCCGGATGAGATTATTTTCCGAATCGAAAAGTTGTTCGGCCAGGGTCTTGGCCAGCTCAGTCTTGCCGACACCCGTGGGGCCGAGAAAAAGAAAGCTGCCAATCGGCCGCCGCGGATCCTTGATGCCGGCACGCGCTCGCAGGATCGCCTCGCTGACGAGCCGCACCCCCTCCTCCTGGCCAATGACGCGTTTGTGCAATTCGTCCTCGAGTTTGAGCAATTTCTCCTTGTCGCCTTCCATGAGTTTCGTGACGGGAATGTGCGTCCACTTCGAAATGATCTCCGCAATCTCCTCCGCAGAAACCTCCTCCTTCACGAGGGTGTTTTTGGCGCTGCCAGTTTTTTCCGCCTTCGCGAGTTCCTGCTCCAGTTGTGGAATACGCCCGTGCTTGAGCTCGGCAATCTTGTTCAGATCGTAGTTGCGCTCCGCCTTCGCCATTTCGAGCCGGGCCGTCTCCAGTTCCTCGCGCACTTTTTGCACGCGGCCGAGCGATTCCTTCTCCTTCAGCCACACCGTGCGCACTGCCGTGGCCTTTTCCTTCACGTCTGCCAGCTCCTTGCGCAGTTCGGCCAGGCGGCGTTTGGAGGCGTCGTCCTTCTCCTTTTGCAGAGCGGTTTCCTCGATCTCCAACTGCATGACGCGGCGTTGCAGTTCATCCAACTCGGTGGGCAAACTGTCGATCTCAGTCCGGATCATCGCGCAAGCCTCGTCCACGAGGTCGATTGCCTTGTCCGGCAAAAAACGGTCGGAAATGTAGCGATGCGAAAGCACCGCGGCGGACACCAGCGCATTGTCCTGAATCCGCACGCCGTGGTGCAATTCATAGCGCTCGCGCAACCCTCGCAAAATGGAAATGGCATCCTCCACCGTTGGCTCCTCCACGACTACCGGCTGAAACCGTCGCTCGAGGGCCGGGTCTTTTTCGATGTATTTGCGGTACTCGTCTAGCGTGGTGGCGCCGATGCAATGCAACTCGCCGCGCGCCAGCATGGGCTTGAGCAGATTGCCGGCATCCATCGCGCCATCCGTTTTCCCGGCGCCCACGATGTTGTGCAGTTCGTCGATAAACAAAAGGATGCGGCCCTCGGCCTGTTTCACCTCATTCAACACGGCTTTCAGCCGCTCTTCAAATTCTCCGCGGTATTTTGCCCCGGCGATGAGCGCACCCATGTCGAGCGCGAAGACCGTCCGGTCCTTCAAGCCCTCGGGTACGTCACCACGCACGATGCGCTGCGCAAGGCCCTCGACAATCGCGGTCTTGCCCACCCCGGGTTCGCCGATGAGCACCGGATTATTTTTGGTTTTCCGGGAGAGAATCCGGATAGTGCGGCGAATCTCCGCGTCGCGTCCAATCACCGGGTCGAGCTTGCCCTTGCGCGCCTGTGCCACGAGATCGACGCCGTATTTGGCGAGTGCATCATAGGTGGTCTCCGGATTGTCCGAGGTCACCCGCTGCCCCCCGCGCATCGCCTTCAGTTCCTGGAGCACCTTGGCGCGATCAAGTCCGAAACTCTCGAAATATTTCTTCAACACAGCGGGCTTCGCCACCTTGATGAGTCCCAGGAGGAGATGCTCGACACTGATAAATTCGTCCTTCAGCTGGTCGGCCTCGGCTTCCGCCTGAGTCAGCACTTCATTGAGTGACTGGGTCACATAGATTTTAGAAACATCCACCGACCCCGAAACTTTCGGGAGACGGTCGAGTTCGCGTTCCGCCGCCAGTTGCAGCGCGCTCACCGTGAGCCCAAGCTTTTCGGCCAGTGCCGGGACGATTCCCCCCTCCTGGGCCAGTAGCGCAATCAACAGATGCCACGTCTCCACCTCGCTGTGTGAACGGCGGCGCGCTTCGTTCTGCGCCTCCTGCAATGCCTGGCGCGACATGACGGTCATTTTTTGCGTGTCCATGATAGTTTAGACCTTCTCTTTGCATGCCCCGTTCCAAGTTATCGCACCAACCTTCCTTCGCAAAACCCACTGGACTGTTTCGCCGGTGCGACAGACCCGGACGAGCTGACTCACCCCGCGTCAAACTGGCGGCAATGAGCCAATCCAGACCCACGCATCAGCCCCGCCTGCTCCCATAATAACCCACGGGTTCGTTTGACTAGCCGGGATGGGTGAGCTACTCAGATTGCACTCATGTCGAACTTCCTGGATACGAAGAAACCCACGACCCGCGCCTTGCTTGTCGGAGTACAGACACCCGACATGGCTCCGGGCGAAGGTGAGGAATTGCTCACCGAGTTGAACGAGCTTGTCGAAAACCTGGGCCTTGCGATCTCGCATTCGACTCTCATTAATCTACGCGACCGCCAGCAGCCGAAATTCCTGATCGGCAGTGGCAAAGCGGCTGAACTGATCGCCCTCGCCAAAGAGGACGGCGCCGACGTCATCGTCATCGACGAGGAACTTTCCCCCGCGCAACAGCGCAATTGGGAGGAAGAATCCGGCCTGGCCGTTATCGACCGGCAGGAAGTCATTCTCGAAATTTTTGCCGACCGCGCCCAGACCCGCGAAGCAGTACTGCAGGTCGCGCTCGCGCGCATGGAATATTCCCTGCCGCGCCTGACCCGTGCGTGGTCCCACCTCTCCCGCCAGCGCGGTAAGGGCAAGATGGGTGGCGAAGGTGAAACGCAGCTCGAACAGGATCGCCGGCTGGTGCGCAACCGCATCACCCGGCTGAAAGCAGAGTTGATCCAGGTTATTTCCCAACGAGCGACCCAGCGGCAGAAACGCCAGCGCACCCCGGTCCCCGGCGCCGCCATCGTCGGTTACACCAACGCCGGCAAATCCACGCTGCTGAACAAACTTACCGGGGCGCAGGTGCTCGCCGCCGACAAGCTTTTCGCGACGCTCGATCCGACCACCCGCCAGCTCGTCCTTCCAGACGGCCGTGTTCTCCTTCTCACCGACACGGTCGGTTTCATCCGTCGCTTGCCCCACCGTCTCGTCGAAGCCTTCAAGGCCACGCTCGAGGAAGTCGTGGTCGCGGACTTCCTCATTCACTTGCTCGACGCCGCCAACCTGAACGTCGATCAACACCACGCCACCACCCTCGCCGTGCTGGGCGAACTTGGCGCGGCCGACCGGCCGATGATCACGGTCTTCAATAAAATCGACGCCGCTGATGCAAACACGCTCGTCCGGTTGCGCGCGAGCCATCCCGCAGCACTTTTTATCAGTGTGCACACGGGCGCTGGCCTCGACGTGCTGCTCCGCCGTTGCGGAGAACTCGCAGTCGACGATCAGGATTCGGTCGAACTGTTCATCCCGCACAGCCGCTACGACGTCGTCGCAAAGCTGCACACGGTCGGCCACGTGAAAACCCAGGAATCGCTCGACGACGGCGTGAAGATCGCCGGACGCTTCCCCCGAAAATTTTCCACCCTTTACACGCCCTTCATCGCCCAGGCTCCGACACCAAAAGCACCGAAGAAAAAACCCGCCGCCAAACGCCCGAGTCCCGCCGCGTGAGGTCGCACGCACCCTCCCGGCTCAGCCATTAGCCAGATCGTTAACCAATCGCCTGCCCCATCCAATATGCGGCTTCATTTCACGATTCAGTTGAAGGAGTGCCTTCAAAACGATGTGCCAAACGTATCCTGTCATCCTGAACGAAGTGAAGGATCCACCGCCACGAATGCGGCGCCACTTTCGAACACGTGGATCCTTCGCGTTACCCAGGATGACAATCCCATTTGAAGCGACGCGTTAGCCCGAAAATTTCCTGAGAATTATCTTCATGGGTGTGAAATATCCGGGTTAGACTTCCGCCGCCATGTTCTCCACCTCCCAAGCCTGGCAAACAATTCTGGCCCACTCACGGCAGCTCGAATCCGTCCGCGTCCCGCTCGCCGCCGCGCTTGACCGTATTCTGCGAACCGATGCCCGCGCCGAGGCCGATTCTCCGCCTTTCGATGCGTCCGCCATGGACGGCTACGCCACCCGCCGCGCACTGCTCACGCAACCGATCCGTGTCATCGGCGAGTCCCAAGCTGGCCACCCCTTCGACGGCGCGATCAGCCCAGGCGAGGCCATCCGGATTTTCACCGGCGCGCCCATCCCCGCCGATGCCGATTGCGTCATCAAACAGGAAGATGTCACACGCGAGGGCGATGTCATCCGTGTCCTGCAGACCGACCGGCCCGATTTCATCCGGCGCCGCGGAGAAAACCGTCGCACCGGTGACATCATCGTCCCCGCCGGCACGCCACTCAGCCCCCCCGACCTCGCGGCGCTCGCCTCCGCTGGCATCACGCAACCCGAGGTGACACGCGTTCCGCGCTGCGCCCATCTTGTCACGGGGAACGAACTCGTAGCTCCGGACCGGACACCCGCCGCCGCGCAAATTCGCGACAGCAACTCCACACTCATCGCCGCGCTGCTTCAAAGCAACGGGGCCGAACTGGTCGCCCATGCTCACGCCCGCGATGATCTCACGACCGCGCAAGCCATCACCGCCGCCCTGCCCGCCCATGACGTCCTCCTCATTTCCGGCGGGGCCAGTGTCGGCGACCACGACTTTGCCCGGCCCTTGCTCCAAGCCCTCGGTTATACGCTGCATTTCCAAGCCATCAATCTCCGCCCCGGCAAGCCGCTCGTGTTCGCAAGCCGGGGAACGCAGCTCGCATTCGCGCTGCCCGGAAATCCCGTGTCGCACTGGGTCGTGTTCCAATTGTTCATCGCACCCTTGTTGCAACATCTGCAAACTGGCGCCGCTGCGGAACCACCGCGACTCACCGGCCGGATCGCAACCGGCAGTAAATTTCCCTCCGCTGACGCGCGCCAGACTTTCTGGCCGTGTCGCGCCAGGATCGCTGGCGGCACCTACGAACTCACGCCCCTGCCCCTCGCCAGTTCCGGCGACAGCAGCGGACTCGCCGGCGCCAACGCACTCTTGCCCGTGCCGCCACCACCGCACACGCTTGATGCCAGCCAACCGGTCGAATTTATTTCCTGCCCATGACGCCCGAACCCACCCCCAAGGAATTTTCCCATCTCGATCCGACCGGCCATGCCCGCATGGTGGATGTTGGAGCGAAGCCCGATTCTTCACGACAAGCGATTGCGGAAGGGCGGCTCACCTGCGCGTCCTGCACCATTGAAAAGTTGCGCGGCCAAGCCTTGCCGAAAGGAGATGTCCTGACCGTGGCGCAGATCGCCGGGATTCAGGCCGCCAAGGCCACGAGCACCCTGATTCCGCTTTGTCATCAACTCGCTCTCAGTGGATTGAAGCTGGATTTCACCGTTGAAGACGATGGCATTATCATCCGCGCGACTGTCCGCACCACGGGCAAAACGGGCGTCGAGATGGAAGCACTCACCGCCGTGTCCGTCGCCGCGTTGACCATCTACGATATGTGCAAAGCCGTGGACAAAAATATGAGCATCGGCGGCATTCGCGTGGTAGAGAAAACCAAAACATGAGAAACCTGCTCTGCCTCATTTGTAGGAGCCTGCTTGCAGGCGATAAAATACGCTCCATTGTCAAATATTCGTGTCGCCTGCAAGCAGGCTCCTACAATTTTAATTTCTGTGTATTCGGTGTTTTCCGCGGCTAATATTTTTCTTCCATGAAAATCGCCCGCGTCACTCTCAGCGACCGCGCCACCGCCGAGGTCTATGCCGACGAGAGCGG
>JANYDX010000233.1 GCA_025363395.1 Verrucomicrobiota bacterium | reverse complement strand
CCGATCTGTTGCAGCAGCGCCGCAACGGCCGCGAACCGGACTTCACTGTCCGCAACCAGCAGGAACTGGCGGAGGCAGCCACCGCCACAACCAAGACCATGACTGTATTACTGGGGGCGATCGCCGGCGTGTCACTCATTGTCGGAGGTATTGGCATCATGAACATCATGCTCGTCTCTGTCACCGAACGAACCCGTGAGATCGGCATCCGGCTGGCCGTCGGAGCTCACGGCCGTGACGTGCTCACCCAGTTTCTGATCGAGGCAATCATCCTCAGTTCGATGGGTGGGGCGCTAGGGGTTTTGTTGGGAGTCGGTTCGTCGCAACTTATTTCCAAACTGAACGGTTGGCCAGTGCTCGTTTCCACTTCAGCGATTTTCGGCGCCGTGGCGTTCAGCGCGGCCATCGGCGTGTTCTTCGGTTTCTATCCGGCACGGAAAGCGGCCCAGTTGGATCCGATCGAGGCATTGCGCTACGAGTAGGGTTGTCACCGAAGCACTCCCGCGAAGGCTTGGATCCTTCGCTTCGTTCAGGATATCAGCGCCCGGACAGAACCCACCCTAACGTTACGTCTTGAAGAAAATACCCTTCAAATTCATTTCGAGCGCCGGAGGATTGGGCGAGAAGCGCAAGCCGTCGGCCTTGCTGATCTTGCCTTCTTTGATCAGGCGGTAGAGGTCCTTGTTGAAGGATTTCGATCCCTGATCGCTGCTCGACTCAAGCAACTGTTGAATCTTTTCGAAGTGTCCGTCCAAAATGAGATTTCTGACCGTGGCGTCGGCCACCAGAATCTCGTGGGCTGCAAAACGACCTCCCCCTTCGAGCGCCGGGATGAGTTTCTGACAGATGAAACCGCGGATGGAACCGGCGATCTGCCGCCGGGCCTGCACCATTTGATCAGGCGGGAAAAACTCAAACAACCTGGTCAGGGACTGGGCCACGGTGGCCGCGTGCATGGTGGAGAAAACCAAATGGCCGGTCTCGGCCGCGGAAATCGCAGTTTCAAAGGTTTCCTTGTCGCGCATTTCACCGATCAGGATAATGTCCGGGTTTTGCCGCAGCACGGATTTGATGGCCATTTCGAAATTGGGGACGTCGAGGCCGATCTCGCGCTGCTGGAAGAGCGATTTATCGTCGCTGAATGTGTATTCGATCGGATCCTCGATCGACACGATGTGCTTGTCCATGTTCTGGTTCACCCAGTTGAGCATTGCGGCCATCGTCGAGCTCTTGCCGGAACCAGTCGCGCCGCAAACCAGGAGGATCCCATCCTTGGATTGCGCAAGTTTGATCAGGACTTCCGATTCAATCTTCAGCTCCTCAAAGGTCGGCGGCCGGTTCTTGATATGGCGGAAAACCACGCTCACCAGTCCGCGCTGGTGAAAAGCGTTCACGCGAAAACGTCCGATATCATCGGCCGAGTAGGCGAAATCGACCTGGGCGTCCTTTTCCCAATTGTCGCGAAAAATCCGCGGTACATGTTCCTCCACGAAGGCTTGGGCTTGCTCACAGGTCACCGGATCCATTTCCACGGGACGAAGCCGGCCACCAATCCGCAGATACCCGGGTTTTTCCGACTTGATAACGATGTCGCTGGCGCCGCTCTCCACGGCTAATTTCAGCAGCTCATTAAAAATTTCGGTGTGAAGTGTGTTGCTCATGGAATTTTATGCGTGAACCAGCTTGAAAGCTGTGCTTTGCCTACAGTGTAATTACGCACCGTTCAAGGTAACTTTCGGTAACAATCCCATGAAACGCCGCCGCCCCTTCACTGGCACCTACACCGCCCTCATCACACCGTTCAAGGACGGTGCTGTCGCTTTTGATGAATTGCGGCAGCTCATCGAGCTTCAGATCAAGGGTGGAATCGATGGCCTCGTACCCGTTGGCACCACCGGTGAATCGCCGACGGTGGACAATGCGGAGCATATCGAGATCATCCGCACCACGATCGAGGCCGTGAGGGGCCGCGTGCCCGTCATCGCCGGTACCGGCTCCAACTCGACGAAGGAAGCCTGCGACATGACCCGAGCGGCGCACGAGGCCGGAGCAGACGGCATGCTGCTGGTGGCACCTTATTACAACCGTCCCACGCAGGAGGGAATTTACCAACATTTCGCAAAGATTGCCGATACGACCGACCGGCCGCTGATGCTTTATTCCATTCCCGGCCGTTGCGGCGTGGAGATCAGCGTCGGCGTCATCGAGCGGCTGCGCGCCAAGTTCCCCCATGTCGCCCATATCAAGGAATCAGGCGGCAGTCTGGATCGCGTCGACCAGATTATCCAGGCGATGGGTGATGCCGTGACTGTGTTGAGCGGCGATGACAGTCTGACCGTTCCATTCATGTCCGTGGGCGCCAAGGGCGTGGTCAGTGTGGTCTCCAATTATATTCCGCGGCAAATCACCCAAATGACCCGGCATGCGCTGGCGAATGATTTCCGCAAAGCGCGTCTGGCCCATCGCAAACTCTATCCGCTCTTCAAGGCATTTTTCATCGAATCCAATCCTGTGCCCATGAAAGCCGCGCTCGCTGCGGCCGGTCGGATCAGCTCCGAGGAAGTGCGGCTGCCACTCTGTAATTTGAGCGCCGCCAGTCGCAAGGCTCTGTTCGCCACCCTTGCTGAGTTTCACCGTTAATCCCATGCCGCTCCAGATTCTTCTCAATGGTTCGCGTGGTCGCATGGGGCAGGCCATCGCGGCGGCAGCCCCGGACATGCACGCCGTCATCTGCGCCGCCACCGATGCCGGCGACGATCCCGCCCAGTACCTTGACGCAGCTGATGTGATCATCGATTTCAGCTCGCACCACGCGACCCGCTCGCTGCTCGAGCTGGCCATCGCCCGCCAGAAACCGATCGTGATCGGCACCACCGGCCACAACTCCTCGGACAAACAGACCCTGCTGCAACTCGCCGCGAAAGTTCCCTGTGTCTGGGCGGGAAATTTCTCCGTCGGCGTAAACCTGCTCTTTGCGCTGACCCGCCGCGCCACCGCGGTGCTTGGCGTTGATTACGACACCGAAGTCGTCGAGATGCATCATCGTTTCAAAAAAGACGCGCCCAGCGGCACCGCCGCGCGCCTGCTCGAGATCATTCTGGAAGAGCGCAAGCTCGACCGCACCGCGCTGCGCCACGGACGCTCCGGCATCACCGGTGAACGCCAGGCGGCTGAAGTCGGCGTTCACGCCCTCCGCGGTGGCGATGTGATCGGCGACCACACGGTGATTTATGCCGCACTCGGCGAACGAATCGAACTCACCCACAAGGCCAGCGACCGCGCCATTTTTGCCCGCGGAGCAATCCGTGCCGCCCACTGGGTGGTGAATCAACCGCCCGGGGTTTACGATATGCAGGACGTGCTCGGCTTGAAATGATCACCAGTATTTCGGGCATTCTCATCTCGGCCACGCCGCTTCACGCCATCATCGAGACGGGCGGATTTGGCTACGAGGTTCACGTTCCGGTTACCACGGCCGAGCGGCTCCCCCACCCCGGTCAGCCGGTCAAGCTGCATACGCTGGCGGTTTACCGCGAAGATTCACAGACGCTTTACGGCTTCACGACGGATGAGGAACGTAATTTCTTCCGGCTGTTGGTTGAAAAAGTCACGGGAGTCGGCCCGAAGATGGCTTTAAGCGTCCTGAGCAAACTCTCCCTTTCCACACTCAAAGGTGCGATCGCGGCCGGTGATGTGGCTCTGCTCGCCAAATG
>JANYDX010000193.1 GCA_025363395.1 Verrucomicrobiota bacterium | reverse complement strand
CGGGTTCGCCATTATCGATTGGGCCGCCACATATTTTCCAACCTCTGGCGCGGGCGGATGCGAGCGACTGCACCCAGCCCGGCCCTACCGCTGCGTGATCCTCCAGCATGGCCATCGTGTGCCCCCGCGCCGGAACCGCCGCGAGGCTGCGCAGTACAAACACACTCGCATCGGGCGCTCCGGCGATGAAACGCACCGTCGGATAACGTCCGCCAAGCGCGGCAGCCAGATCGGTGAGGCCGCGGTAAGCCACGATTACCTCGGCGTGGCCGGCCTGCGGCATGACACTGTCGAGACAACGCGCGAGAGCGGCTTCGCCCGACCATGAAGCGATGGTGATGGAGAGAGCCGGTGGAAATGCAGATGGAGGCGAACTCATGTGACAGGACTCCGGCGCATACTCGCATCAAGCTTCGACCGGCGCCCGCGCAAGCGAATAGGTTTATCTACCAGGTGGTAAAAACCGATGGATCCCAGCAAGGCCAATCCCACGAGCAAAGGGGCGGAAGTGAACCCAAGGACACCAGCAAACAAGAGGAAAAATGGGGCGTGAAACACATACAATGGATAGGAAATCTCTCCGAGGTAATTCAGGCTATCGAGCAGTCTCTTGGGCAAGTGCAGCTCACTCGCGAAGATTACGACCGATATTGCGCCGACGTAGGTGAAGAAAGAATACTTTGTGTTGTATGTCGGATTGAGGCAGAGCAACAGCACCCCCAAGGACAACAGCAGTATTCGGTATAGAGGATTGGCACGATGCCGGTAGAGCAAAAAGCCACCCAGCCAAGCCCAAATCAAAAACAACGCAGGCAGTCCGTAGATATATCGACTGAAGAACTCGAGTTGCAGTCGCGCATGCGCGATAAAGGAACAGGCTGAAATCGCCGTAAGAGCCAACAATTGCCAACTCGTCATCCGCACAAACAGCGGCGCCAACAGATAACAGAACACTTCTACGCCGATGGTCCATAGGGGCCTGTTCGATGTGAGAGGCCGGGCAAAGAAGCCTTGAAGAAAACCCAGGTTGCCGGCGATATTGCCCAATGAGGGCCGGTCGATTGTTCCACCCAGCGTGTCGATGGTTGGACCATGGATCAAGAACGGTACGAGCGCCACGAGGATGGCACAGGCGTAAAGCGGATAAATCCGCAGTAGTCGTCTTCGGTAGTAACCGATGGGGTTGTTGTGTATCGAGTGTGCGATCGAGTATCCCGAGATCACCAAAAAGCAATAAACTGCCGTCACCGCATCGAACTGGCCCATTTTCAGCAAACTTTTGTTCCAGAAACCTTCAGCCGGGACAAATCGGGGAAGGTGCCCGGCTACGACAATAAAGGCCAGGGAGAAGCGCAAACCTGCCTGGATCTTCCAGTCTGAGTTGGCTATCGGTGGTTGGAGGTTGGCAGATTCAGTAGTGCCTTGAACGGTTGGGATGGAGGTCTTCATTCAACGCGCGCGAGACTGTCACCGGGGCCGCACACGGCGCCAATAAATTCACCCCACGCCCAACTCAGCAGGAATATGCAGATCACCGGAACGGCGAGGAGGAATTCCTTTTTTCTCCGGCCCTTGCGCCAGATCGTGGTCGCCATGCGCCACATCAGCATTGGTGGCAGCAGTGGCGTCGCAGCGGCATACACCAGGCGGCGGGAAAGCGGCGCGGTTTGCAGGCGCATGCCCGCAAACGACCGCGAGTAGTGGTAGCGTTGCGACATGAAATAGCTGAAGGGAAATTCCCGCTTGTGCGACACGGTCATGGCCGGATCGCAAAAAAACTCCACGCCCTCCTCCGCCATGCGCCGATGGATAAACGATTCCCATACCTCCTGGCGGATTTCCGGCCCGACCAGATCGAGCGCGAGCCGATCGTAAACCGCACAGTTGCCGGGAATTTCCACCCCCGTTCCCCCCTGGACGGGCGGCATGAATTTCGCATACTCACAAAAATAAACCCCCCAGTCGATGATGCGGTCAACCGCCCCGTTTTCCACGCCGCTGCCGATCGCCCGATGCCCGGCGCGATGAGCGGTTTCAATTGATTGAAACCACGTGGGAGGCACGTTGCAATGATCCTCCAGAATCCCGATCATGCGACCGCGGGCAGCGGACATGCCAATTGCCCGCAACTTCGGAATCGAAGGATAACCGTCGACCGGCATCACCCGAATTTCCGGCAGCGAAAACCGGCGGTGAATTTCACTTCGCACCGCCTCGCCGCAACGATCCAGCACCAGCACCTCGTAAGGGATTCCGCCTCGTTGCGTGGTGAGGGCATCAAGACATGCCCCGATCCAGGGAAAGCCGTTCACCGACGCAATCACGACGGAAATAAACGGCGCATCAGCGGACTGCGCGGGAGAAGGGGAAGCGGGGTTCATGCGGAAATAGGGCCGTGCGCCATTCCTGGACCGTCAAACGCACTTCGGCTCAGGTAACCCCAAAGCTCACCGACGGCCCATGAAAAAATGAACAGCAACAGCACCGGCAGCGAGGCGAGAAAGGGGAGCACATAGCCCGGCTTGTGCATTAAGCGGGCCATAATTTTCGCCAGCAGCACAAAAGGGATCAGGGGAGCCGCCACGATGCCTGCGAGGCGGAAAAGGACGGGCTTTCCCCGCATCCGATCGCGTCCGTAATGCCGCCCATGATTCAGGCGCTGGGAGCAAAAGCGGGAAACCCCGAATGAAAATTTCTGCGTGATCCTGATTTCCGGCACAAACACCAGGGTCCGGCCCTCCGCCAGAACACGCCGGTGAAACTCGGGCTCCCAAAAACCAACGCGGATCGACTCCCAGTGTGCCTGCAGTGCACTGCGCTGGTAGGACGCATTGTCCCCGATGAGGTCGTGGACGCTTTGTTCGCGGTGGTAGATGAAGCCAGTGCTGTAGCGCAAAAAATAGGTGGCCCAGTCGCCGAGGCTGCCCCCGCGAGGCGGATCGATAGGCCCGGCGATGCCCGCCGAATCAAGCCGCCGGTGGGCGGCTCGAATTTGCGCAATCCAGTCAGGAGCGGGAACGAAATGCGCCGTGGTGATCGCCACCACCTCGCCGGTCGCCGCGGCCATGCCGAGCGACCAAAGATTGGGAATGAGTGCGGCGGGAGCGGCCGCCAGCCATCGCACCGCCGCGAAATTCCGCGCGAAATCGGCGGGCAGAGGCATTGGGCTCGCCACGAAAATCTGCACCCGTTCGTCCGATTGTCGCAGGAGTGAGCCGAGACAATCGAGGAGCCCGGCCGTGTCCGGCCACGCCGCCACGACCACCGAGACTGGAAAATTGGCCTCCGTCATTTCAAGCTCAAGTTGGTCGGTAAACGCATGATATCGCCGCCAAAATTGGCAGGCATGGTTCTTAATGTCGAGCCCTAGGGTACTGGGCTCCGGAGTGGATCACCGCTCCCGGCAAACGCCCGGATCACACGGGCCGTTGTGCGGATACGAACAGGGCGCCGTAGCGGTAGACCAAACGACCGCCCCGGCCAAGCACGGCCCGGCAGGTGGAGAAAAATTCTTCCTTCACGGCTTGCGCCTGAGCAGGAGTGGCGTGGCTGAGGCGCTTTCGCGCAAAGGTGGAATAGGTGGCCTGCAGATCCCAGAATTCTTCGGCCGTTTTGAACTCCGGCGCATAACCCTGCCAGGAACGGTGCAGGGTTTCAAATCCTGCGGCGCGGACCAATCTCGGCAAAAACGATCCCGGGTGGCCCGACCGGGTGATCTCAGCTGTTTCGGTTTCTTCTTCAGCAGGGATGTGCTTGCGAACCAGTTCGTCGAGATAGCCCGGCGCGGCCAGCCATCTTCCACGCCCGCGCTCAATCATTTCACCCGCCCGGCTGAAACTGTAGCCGAGCTGCGCCAAGGAGTCCCTCGCCGGTGAACTGCCGACGCCGATCACGACCCGTCCGCCGGGTTTCAAAACCCGAAACATCTGTCCGACCGCCGCGTCAGGATGAGGAAAATGCATGAGACCGAAAAGAGACAAAACAACGTCGAACGATTTGTCCGGGAGATCGAGCGCCTCCGCATCAGTCTTCAAGAACTCAATGGCATAGCCGGCGGCCGCCGCCTTTTCGCGGGCCGTGGCTAGCATGCCATCCGACAAGTCGACCCCGAGGATTCCGCCCGTCGGCCGCAGCTTGGCGGCAATCGAACGGACGACAACGCCCGTGCCGGTCGCCACATCGAGCACCCGATCCGACGGCCGGATTTCGGCCAGCTCCACGATGCGCTGCGCGAGGGGCGTGGTAAACGCCTCGGTGAAGTGGTCGTATGACTTCTGCACCGGATCATAGCTGGACGCATCCAGGCGTTTGAAATGGTCGTCGTTAGGCGGATTGGTGGCCATGGAAGAGGGCGGGGAGATGGATCCGAAGTGGGCTGAGGATGCCAGTGACACGCCTGGCGCGCACCGGAGTCATGAGGTCACTTCTTGGCGTCAGCCGGCGGTGGCACTACTCGCGTAGGCACGAGGCGCAGGCCACCCGCACCCGATTCGCTCGGGGCGTCACCCGCCTCGTGATATTCGGCATCCTGGTTGACGGCCCAAAGGTCGTAAACGTTCTTTCCCGCCATAATATTTTCCGCGCACAACATCGCCGTCATCATGGCGTGGTCCTGATTGTTGTATTTGTGCATGCCATTGCGTCCGACAAGGTGAAGCGTGGGATAATTCAGCTCGAACTCCTTGCGCAGCGTGTCGACATGCTTCGCGTATTCGTCATCATAGACGGGATAGGCTTTCTTCTGGCGGACCACGCAGCCGTCGGTGACGTCGGTGGCTTTGGCCAGGCCGATTTTCTCGAGTTCCTTCTTCGCGAGTTTGATGAGGTCCTCATCGCTGGACGCCCACAGACCGTCGCCCTCGAAGCAAAAATATTCCAGACCGTAGCAGGTCATCTTCGGATCGGGAATCATCTCCGGCGACCATGATTTGAAATTCTGGATGCGGCCGACCTTCACTGACGGATCATGAATATAGATCCAGTTGTCCGAAAAGACGTCGCGATCGGGGAGGATGAGGGCAACCGTGAGAAAATCACGGTAGCGCAGTTTTCCGGCGGACTGCAGCACGGATTCAGGCAGGCGCGGGGTGATGGCCTGGGCCAGTTCGCGCATCGGAGCAGAGGAAATCACGTGATCGGCCTCGAGCAATTCCTCGCGGCCGGCTTCGTCACGGAAGGTAATTGTCCATTTTTTGGCGGAAGCATTGTACGCACAGCCGACGACCGACTTACCCATGATGACTTCGCCACCCTGGGCCTGCACTTTTTTCGCGCAAGCCTCCCACATCATGCCGGGACCGCGGCGGGGATAGTTGAAGGAGCTGATCAGGGATTTCACCACCTTGCCTTTCCCGCCTTCGGAGGACTCCCCCTTGGAAAACGCATTTTTGATCGCCGTGCCCAAGGACAGGCCCTTGATGCGCTGGGCAGCCCAGTCAGCGGAGATTTCGCGGCAGTCCATGCCCCAGACTTTTTCCGTGTAGCTCTTGAAAAAGATACCGAAAAGCCGGGTGCCAAACTGATTGCTGACCCAATCCTGGAAGTTGGTGGGGTTGGGGACCGGAAACAGGCGTGCTTTCATCCAGGAAAACACGCAGCGGATCGACTCGAAAACACCCAGCTTGGAGAGGGCGTCAAAGGGCTTCAGCGGGTAAGCGAAGAAACTGCCGCGATAGAAAATTCGCGAAGAGCGGGGACGTTTCAAGAAATCGTCGGGCAGAATTTCCCGCCAGAAGTCCTCCACCGCTTGGGATTTCGAGAAGAACCGGTGGCCACCGATATCGAAAAAATAATCCTTGTAGCGCACCGTGCGGGAAATGCCACCGACATAAACGGGATCGGCTTCGATCACAGTGACACTCACCTGGCGCTTGGTAAGAAGATAGGCAGCGGTAAGGCCCGCGGGCCCGGCTCCGATGATGGCTACAGTGGTTTTCTTCATGAGTCGGTGAAATCGATTTGCCTTTGAGGGAGAAGGTTCAGTCCGTGCAATAGAAGCTTAACTGGTATCGATACCCTCCTAAGAATTCAATGCCCATCGTGTAAAATAAAAAAAACCTGCATTGGGGTTCGGCCCCCCCAGAGCCCACAGGTAATGAGCGGAAGCTGCATTTCCCCGGCTCAAAATCTATTTCCACAAGATTATGAACTGTTCCTCACCCGGGCTAAACAAACGGCGGATCGCCCTCAACTTGCTCAAAAAAAGCAGCACTTTCAGATCGAATCCACTCGTACCTCGCCGATAACTGGGCCGGTAGAGACTGCGCATGAGTTCGTGCGAGCGCGGCATGATTAGGTGGCGGCTAAAGCCCACCTGTCGGCCAAGCTGGGCAATATATTTCGCCGGCATGTCCTTTTCATGCACGCCAAATTCCTGGACCGCATTGATCGAGGTCGCCGTCAGGCTGTGTCCATGCCGGGGTTCGAAGGCGATCATCGCCCCGCCCGGTCTCAATGCCGCATGGGCGCAGCGCACGGCGGTCATCTCGTCCTCCGCGTGGTGGAGTGAATCGTAGAAAAGCGCGTAGTCAGCCGACTGCTCAGGCGCGAAGCCTTCGTAATCCCCGACCACGAAACGGGCGTTGGGCAGGCCGCGGGCCTGGCTCTGCGCCTGGGCGGCGGCGATGGCCTCGGGGGAAATATCCACTCCGGTCACCGCGTAGCCGCGCTGGGCCAGCAGGAGCGAAAGCCAGCCCACCCCGCAGCCAAACTCGATCAACCGGGCCGGAGGCGACTCCAGCAAGTGGAACAACGCGTCCAGATTGGCCAGGTTCATGGAACAGCTTTCATCACTGAAAGGCTTGCGCGTGGAATGCTCGATGCCGACGGGACCGATGCGCGCGAAATACTCCCGTTCGCCTTGCTTGGGGTCCAATTGCACGCGGCACTAAAGCACGCCGGTTTTACCGAAGTCCAGCCCACAGGGTCGCGCCCCAAGACCGCGGCAAACGGACCCACCATAAATAAAATCGAGGGATCGCCCGACGCCCAGTGGCAACGGCGCGATCACATCCGGCAAATCAGAAGCTCGCGCTCGAACATGAGCTCCTTCGGCAGGTGGGTGTGCAGATCGATGAACAGTTCCTCATGTCCGAGCACTTCCGCCCGCCACGCCGCACGGTCGAAAGCCTGCAGAGCCTCGAATTTTTCCCGCGGGAAATCAAGCCCTTCCCATTCAATGTCATGATAGCGCGGCATCCAACCGATCGGGGTTTCCTTCGCCCGACCACCGGCGCGAACGCGATCGAAAATCCATTTCAACACCCGCATGTTTTCCCCAAACCCCGGCCAGATGAATTTCCCGGCCTGATCCTTGCGAAACCAGTTCACATGGAAAATTCGCGGAGTTTCCGAAAGCGTGCGCTGCATGTTCATCCAATGGCGGAAATAGTCGCCCATGTTATAGCCACAGAACGGCAACATCGCCATCGGATCGCGGCGCACCTTGCCCATCGTGCCCGCCGCCGCGGCCGTCATCTCAGACCCCATTGTCGCGCCGACATAGACACCGCTGCTCCAGTTGAACGCCTGATAAACGAGCGGCATCGTGGTGGCGCGACGACCACCAAAAACAAACGCGCTGATCGGCACCCCCTCGGGCTTTTCCCAATCCGCGTCCATGGTTGGACACTGAGAGGCGGGTGCAGTGAAACGTGAGTTGGGATGGGCCGCCTTGGCGCCTTTTTCCTTCGCGAGCGCCGGTGTCCACGCCTGTCCCTGCCAGTCGGTGAGATGCGCCGGCAAGTCCTCGGTCATGCCCTCCCACCAGACCCCGCCGTCATCGGTGAGCGCGACATTCGTGAAAATTGTGTTCTTCGCCAGCGCAGCCATGGCATTGGGATTCGTCTGCAGGCTGGTGCCGGGTGCGACCCCGAAGAAACCCGCCTCGGGGTTGATCGCGCGCAACCGGCCGTTGGCGTCGGGTTTGATCCACGCGATGTCGTCGCCGACGGTGGTCACCTTCCAGCCCTTGGCGGAAAAAGCCTCCGGCGGAATCATCATCGCAAAGTTCGTCTTGCCACAGGCAC
>JANYDX010000178.1 GCA_025363395.1 Verrucomicrobiota bacterium | reverse complement strand
GCCCGCCCTCGACGTTTTGCAAAGCATCCCGGTGCTAAGTTTCCTTCCGGGACTGGTGCTGTTTCTCGTCGGGCTTTTTCCACACAGCAACACCGGACTGGAACTGGCCTGTGTATTGACGATCTTCACCGGGCAGGTGTGGAACATGACCTTCAGCTACTACGATTCGCTCCGCGCTGTACCTGCAGAATTTCGGCTGCTGGGCAAACTCTACGGCTTCAATTGGTGGCATCGTTTCTGGCGCGTAGAACTGCCTTCCAGCGCCCAGGGCCTGCTCTATAACAGCATGGTTTCAATGGCCGGCGGCTGGTTCTTTCTCGTCACGATCGAAGCGTTCACGCTGGGCAAACAGGATTTTCGCGTGCCCGGCATCGGATCATATATGAGTGTGGCCATGGATAGTGGTAACGTCCGTGCCCAAATTTTTGGCATTATTGCTATGGGCTCAATTATCGTGGTGGTCGACCGGTTGGTGTGGGGGCCTCTCGTGGTCTGGTCGCGTCGTTTTAAACTCGACGATTTTGGTGGAGCGACGGCGGCTCCGTCCGTGTTTCAATTGTGGATCGCCCGGTCGCGGTTTGCTGGAATTGCCGGTGGGCTCATGGAAAAATTGCGTCGCCGTTTTCTCACCCTGCCGGATCGGCCCGCTTCGACCGCGGTCACCCCCACGAATGAATTGCCTGCAGGAGCGGGTTCATGGGTCTACCGTTTTTTCATTGTCATGCTTCTCGGCGGCCTGGCTTGGGGCGGCCTGAAACTCGTGCTGCTTCTTGGTCAGGTTACTGGCCACGACTGGCAGCATATACTTTACTGCGCGGTGATCAGCTTCGGGCGTGTGCTGGCAGCGGTGGCCCTCGGCACACTCTGGACCGTACCCGTCGGCATCTGGATCGGGCTGAATCCGCGTCTGGCCAGCCGGCTGCAACCTTTCATTCAATTTGCCGCATCGTTCCCCGCCCCCATGCTCTATCCTTGGATTGTGGCGCTGCTCTTTCTGGTGGGCAACACGCTCCAATGGGGCTCTATCATCCTCATCCTGCTCGGCACCCAGTGGTACATTCTTTTCAACGTCACTGCGTCTGCCGCTGCCATTCCCAACGACATTGTGAGCTGCGCCACCCTCCTGCGTCTGGATCGCTGGCGGCAATGGACGCGTTTCCTTCTGCCCGCGATTTTTCCCGGTCTGGTCACCGGCTGGGTCACCGCCGCGGGCGGCGCCTGGAACGCCACCATCGTATCCGAGTACGTGCACGCGGGAGGCAAACTCTACGAAGCCACCGGGCTGGGAGCGTTCATTCAACGGGCCACCGACGATGCCGATTTTCCCAGGCTGACTGCTGCGGTGCTGGTCATGGCCGTGGTTGTCGTTGGCATTAACCGCACTTTATGGAAAAAACTCCAAGTCATCGCTGATAACCGCTGCCGCTTCGGCCTCTGATCCCATGTCCGATTCTCCTTTCCAGCCACTGATCGAAATTCGCCACGTGTCGCATGAATACGGAACGACCAGCAAGCAGGAAGCGGAGTTGGTGCTCTCCGACATCAACCTGAGCATCTGCGCCAACGAGGCGGTTGCCCTGCTGGGACCCTCCGGCTGCGGGAAATCCACGCTCATCCGCATCATGGCCGGCCTGATCGCGCCGAGCCAAGGCGAGGTTTTTTGGAAAGGCGCCCCGCTGGTCGGAGTCTGCCCCGGGATTTCGATGGTGTTTCAAAATTTCGCACTTTTCCCGTGGCTGAGCGTTCGTGGCAACGTGCTGCTGCCCATCGAACACCTGCCGTCCGCCGAACAACAGGCCCGGCTTGACAAGATCCTTTCGACCGTCGGTCTCGGCGCCTACGAATATTCCTACCCGCGCGAACTTTCCGGCGGCATGAAACAACGCGTCGGCATCGCGCGAGCGCTGATCGCCAATCCGGAAGTGCTCGCGATGGACGAACCCTTCAGCGCGCTCGACGTGCTCACCGCCGAGACGCTGCGCAACGAAATGGCGCGTCTGCTATCCGACCCCGCGCATCCGCTGCACACCATGGTGTTCGTCACCCACAACATCAGCGAGGCGGTCTTCCTCGCGACGAAAATTGTGCTGCTGGCCGCCCATCCGGGTCGGGTCGATGTGGTCGTGCCCGTGACCATGCCCTACCCCCGCGACCCTGATTCGCCGGCTTTCAAAGCCACGGTGGAAAACTTGCATCGCATCCTCACGCACACGAATTTGCCCGATGCCGCCACGGCCGACCCCGGCAAGGTCACCATCAAAGTGGATGAAACCCGCCGCCGGATCGCCCCGGTTTCCATTCCCTTTGTCACCCCCTCGGAAGTGCTGGGTTTGCTGGGCCTGATTGATCGCGACTCCATCGATGTTTTCGAACTCGCCGAGCGACTCGGCCAGGAATTCGGCGCCGTGGTTAGCCTCGTCAAGGCCGCCGAACTGCTGGGTCTGGTGCGCACGCCGGGGCAGGATGTTGAAATCACCCCGCTCGGTCGCGAAGCCCTGGCCGCCGCCCCCAGCGAGCAGAAGCGGATCGTGCGCGAACAGCTGATCAAGTTGAAAATATTCGAGCTGCTGGTGCGATTGATCCCGGTGCAGGAAAACCAAGTACTGTCGGACGAGGAACTGATCCGGGAACTCACGATCGCTCTGCCCCACGAAAAGCCGCGCCAGCTCTTCCGCACGCTCCTCAGCTGGGGCCGCTACGCGGAAATCATCAGCTACGACCAG